>JAZKEH010000381.1:0-8825 GCA_040387155.1 Pseudomonadota bacterium
CGGCGCGGTTGACTACCTGATCAAGGATCATCTCGGCCGCGAGCAACTGTTGCGCTCTATCCGTTATGCGCTGGCACGCAGTGAAATCCAGAACGAACGCTACGAACGCATACGTGCCGAAGCTGCCAGTCGTTCAAAGAGCGAATTTCTCGCCGTGCTCAGTCATGAGATTCGCACGCCGCTGACCGCCATCATCGGCTACACCGAATTGTTGTTACACCGGCGTCCGCAGGATGCGGACCTGTCGCACAAATTGCAGGTCATCAATCGCAACAGTGCCCACCTGCTCAGCCTGCTGAACGACACGCTGGATCTGTCGAAGATCGAAGCCGGCAAACTCGAAACCGACAGTGAGCGCATTGAGCTGGGCCCCTTCGTCATGAACAGTCTCGTCTTGATGCGCGAAATGGCAACCGCCAAGAACCTGCTGCTGCAGGTCAGCAGCCGTACCGCCCTGCCCCGCTATATCCAGAGCGATCCGATGCGGCTGCGGCAAATCCTGTTCAACCTGCTCAACAATGCCATCAAGTTCACCGATGTCGGCACAGTGGAACTGCAGGTCAAACTCGATGGCCGCTTTCTGGAATTCCATGTGCTCGATACCGGCAAGGGCATGAGCCGCGGCGACCTGAAGAAAATCTTCCTGCCGTTTGCGCAAGTCACCCAGGGCAAACAGGGCACCGGTCTCGGACTTACGATCAGCCAGAAACTGGCACATACGCTCGGCGGATCGATCATTGCGCACAGTATCGAAGGCGGCGGCAGCCGCTTCATTGCGCGCATTGATCCCGGCGTGATTGATTTGAATGAACAGGCGGATTTTGTGGCGACCAGTGACGTTGTCACGTTGCCACCGTCAACAATAACCCACGTGGGCGGCTACATTATTGTGGTCGATGATGTGGAAGACCTGCGTGACCTGATCGGCAATGTGCTGGTCGAAGCCGGTATCAAGGTATTGAAAGCGGCCAGCGGCCAGGAAGTACTGCAACTGCTGGCAACGCATCGCCAGGATGTCGCCATGGTGTTGATGGACCTCAACATGCCAGGGCTTGACGGCTTTCAGACGCTGCACCTGCTGCGCGATGCCGGCCATGCTCAACCGGTAATTGCACTGACGGCCGCCACGCTGAAGGGAGACCGCGAGAAATGCCTGCACGCCGGCTTCTCTGCATATCTGGCAAAACCTGTTACCACCCTGCAGCTGCTCGCGGAAATCAAAAAGCAGCTTCCGCAGCCGATGGCAGAACCGCCCGTAAAAACCGGAGGCGACATCCTCGTCGTTGAAGACAACCGCGACGCCAACGCCGCCATTTGCCTCCTCCTGCAACTACTCGGTTATCAAACACGCGCAGCCCATGACAAAACCGAAGCCATGGCCTTGTTCAACGAACAAACACCCCATCAAGTGGTCGCCGATCTCAACCTCGGCGATACCGATGGCATGGACCTGCTCCACCAACTGCATGGACGTGCACCCGATGTCCGCTACTTCGTACTCAGCGGCAACCTCGCTACCGGCCAGCGAGAATTGCCGTCCTTTCTACAGGGCTTCATCGCCAAGCCGGTAACGCTGGATACCCTCAGTGCTGCACTGGCATCAGCCGACTCCTGAGACCCGACCGAACACCTCGCCTGCTCAGGTCAACTCGCAAGAGTTGACCGAATAACGCGCCTGCTCAGGTCAACTCGCAAGAGTTGACCGAATAACGTGCCTGCTCAGGTCAACTCGCAAGAGTTGACCGAAGAAAGTCAGTCAATGATGGTGATCTGGTTACCGTCAACCAGCACCTGGTCGCCAGCACGCAGACCATAGGTGTCAGCTACCGTGATAATACGATCGCTGCCACTTTCCATTTCGACACGTACGTCATAGACGACGTCACCAGAGCGACGGTTCGCCTCGATCTTGCTACCGGCAACCGCACCACCAATGGCGCCCGCTGCTGTTGCAATATCCTGGCCTCTGCCGCCACCAACCTGGTGACCGGCGATACCGCCGACGATGGCACCAATCACAGCGCCAGCACCGGTGGAGCCACGACCTTCTTCACGCACTGGCGTTACCGACAGCACAGTACCGCAATCCACACACACCCGACGGCTGCTGCGGCTTTCGCTGACCACACGACCATTGCTGGAAGTGTCATAGCGTGAGTCGCGCGAGTCGCGTGAGTCGTAGTAGGGATCAGATGCGCATGCACCGAGAGTACCAGCGATACACAGAGCCAGAGTGGCCTGTTTCAGATTCTTCATTGTGTTCATGGAAACCTCCTGACAGTTGCCTGTCGATGGAAAAGCTTTGTTTCATGTAACTGTTTACTGCTGTACTTGCGTACGGAACGTGCCTGGAAAGAAGTCCCGAAGGAAGCTGCGACGGTCAGATGACCGTGGCGTCTTCCTGCGCGACTTCTTTTTTCAAAAACCGGCTGGAAGCCAGCACGGCCATCTTCAGCAGCAGACTCTGGCGTGCCGTGCGTGACGACACCATGAACACCCCCGCCACCACCAGAACCGCTACTGGAACCAGTAGTTGCATCCGGACGTGCGGTGCGGGCGTTACCAGCCTGCCTTTAAAGATCTGGAAATTCTCTTGCAACCGGTTGCTCAACCGGCCGATGTTGTTTTCAAGCGTTTTCATGTTTGAACCTTTGCTTCAGGCTGGCCTGTAAACTCTCCAGACCTTTCCGGGATTCGGGAAAACTCATCTTTTCCTGCAGTTGGTGCACTTTCATTTCAATTGCGATGGTGAGGAGCAGCTGCATTGAAAAGAATGCAGCAGCAGTCCACACCCAATTGTCAGTCCAGCGCTGTACCCCTGCCGCTACCAGTCCACACAGGCTGAGCCAGGTCAGCAGGTGCGTCGGGATGCGGTACAGATCCAGCGCCAGAATGATCGGCAACGTATGCAGTGCAAGCGATGCCTCGGACTTGAACAACTTGAACAGCGTCAATCCCGAATCCAGCGCCAGCAACACACTTTCCTTCAGCCCCGGTACTTCACCAAGACCGGGTACCAGCGGTTCCGGTGGAACCTCGGTTCCTGTGTTTCTGGCACCTGCTTCCATTAACGTTGCCTCATCCAACTGTTACTGCCTGTCAATGCGATCTAGCGGCCGAACATGCGCGAGAACAACACACCACCCAAAAAGGCGATGCTGGTACTCGTCATCGGATTCTCCTTCACATAGGTGCCGGCGCTTTCACAGTACTGCTCTTTCTTCACCCGGGCTTTGGAGACGGCATCATCCAGGTGCTCAGTGGCGCTTTCCTTGAAGTCAATGCCAGCCGACAACGCTGCGCGTTTCAGATGCTTCTTGGCTTCGAGGAAATTGGCATAGGCATCAAGCACCGCTTTCTTGGCGCTCTCGAACTCTTCGCGCATTTCACCCTTGGTAATTTCATCAATGACTTCATCTGCTGCTGTGTTCATGCTCACTCTCCTCGGTCGGTTCATTAATAACGGGTGTCAGGAATAACGGGGCAGGCTTTAAAACTTTTCTCGTTCGTCTTGCATGTAATTCACTGCCTATGGATAACTATTCAAGCTTCATGCCAGTTCAGTTATGCGGTTTTTGTGAGGTTTCCATCACAGTCCAGCTCCTCAGGCAGCCGATGCAGCCCCCTTTTTGCTGGGCTCCCCGGTAATTTTTACAAGAGAGACTTCTTTCCCGAAACCTTCAAAGGCTCTTTCAATGTTGCGTGGGCTTGGGCTTGGCAGCATCGACCTGCAACAAGTACTGCTCCACCATCAAGCCGTATTCGCCGGCGCCGATCAGCGCTTCGTGGGTTTCATGGTCGTCTTCAAACACCACATTGGGCAGCACCTCCTTCGCTTCCTTTTTCGACACCATGCCGTCGGTATCCGCGTCGATCAGCGCCAGTGTCGGGAATGGCGTCCTGGCTTCGGTAAAACTCAGATGACCGTCCTTGTCCTTGTCAACCGCATCGAAGTCAGGCGGCGTCGGTCGGCGCGCTTGTGGTTGTGGTGGCGACTGCGCCGTTGACTCGGCGTTTGACTGTGGCAGTGATTGCGGCTGTGACTGCGCCAGCAACGTGGTTGTGGGCAACACAAGACCGATGAATGCGACAGGCAGGAACGAAATTTTCATGACGGTACCTCAGGGATGAAAGTGTGATTGGAAAACTGACAGTCGCAACAACCATGCCATGCGCTGTCGGCAGGCGACCTAGGAGAAAGTCCGCGAGTGACGCAGCGCCGTCTGTACCGGCGGCAATTCTTCATCATTGGCGCTCGCCTCTTCCAGCAGGAAGAATCCTTTGTCGGCGTGGCCGTGTTCATTGCGATGATCCAGCGGCAGCAACAGAAAACCATCGACTGGCGCCAGTACGGCACCGTGGCGGTTGCTGGCAATGCAGCAGTCCTTGCGCACGTAGTCAAAGTTGCGCAGCCCGCGCTGCATGACAAAGTCGTCATCAGCACTGCTGCGGTAATGCGACGTCAGCTTGAAGGTACGCCGCTCCGGCGCACTGTCGAGCGCCAGCATGCGCTCGTAGCGACTGAAGTTCCGCACATCCTTGCGCGCCAGCGCACCGGCAAACACCAGCAACAGCCAAAGCAACGCGATCTGGTTGCTGAAGGCAGAGGCACTGCGGTGCTGCCCGGACTCGAAGGCAAAGCCGCGAAAGCCCTGCAGATTGCAATATTCATGGAAGCAACCCGGATTGCTGCGCTGCAGCCCGGTAACACTGTGCAGTGGAAACAGGCTGGCCAGCTGCAGGCTGGCGTCGTGGGCACTGATGTTGAGATAAGGAATCGTAGGCACGGCCGTGGTATGCAAATCGACGAAGCAGATCTCGGCATGATGCCGGCTAAGGCGTTGCGTCAACCCGATAAGTTCCATCAGTTCGCTTGCATGCAGGCTGTTGCCGGCCAGAGCCAGCACAGTGCCATGAATGCGCACGTCCTGGCTTTGCAGCAAATCCAGAAAGGCGCGCACGGGATGCGCATCGGCCACATCTTCGCCTTGCACGCCGGCAATGATGAGCACGAGCGGCCCCGGTGTGCCTGTCGTGTAGGTGCCGATCAGGCGCTCGGCGGGGATGTCTTCGGTCCAGTTCATAGGTTCTACAAGTTTCATGGCGCAAAAAAAATTAAAGTCAGAATATGAATTTGTTTGCCAGCATGCCGATGGTGCCAACGCTGAAGGCAATGGCCACCAGTGCAATCAGGCCGTCGCTCGCCAGCAATGCCAGCCCGAACGTACTGATGGCAGCGCCCGCCAGCATGCAGCTGAGCGGAATCAGTTCCAGTACCGGCGTCATCGCTGCAATCACAATACAGGTGGCGGCAATCACATGGATGCTGGCGTGCCGCACCGCCCACGTCAGCCGCCGTTCTGTATGCCGGTCGACAAAAGCCGCCGGTCGCCGTAGCGTCTGCAGCATGCGTTTGATTTTGGCTTCACCGACCGGTCGCGTCGCCAGCCAATGCGGCAACCACACAGTCGAACGATCGAAGATCGCCTGGATCGACAGCAACAGCACCACCAGTCCCATCATGGCCGACACACCGGGTATGTCGCCGATGCCGGGCACCACCATGACCAGTCCTGGCACCATCAACAGCGGTCCGAACCAGCGGGTGCCGACAATGCCCACGATGTCGGCAAGACACACCTGATGCTGTTGCCGGGTCAACTGCTCCACCCTTGCGAGCAGACTGACCAGGTCATGGATGTGCGGCGCCTTCTTCGCAGATGGCGCTTGCATCGTTACTGTCTTGCTGACCGCCTTGCCCATGGAAGACCCAGGATCACTTGATAGAGGTTTGCTGCAACCATGCAAGCGGTGTTCCCATTCGTTGCGTTGCTACAGTGAAAAACTTACCGGGTGGTCTGTCGACTTTTCACGTTGTGCCATCAACTGCCGCGCCAGTAAAAAGCAACGCGCTGATTTACCAACGCTTTCGCACAGTGGCTTGGCAGTTGCTTACTGCTATGGGTTATCAACCCAATACGTGAGGATGTGACAAAGACCGCAACTCCGGCTTTGTCCGATAAAAGGAATGCCAGCAGAAAAGACCGGCCTGTGTGTCGACGAGGACCTTTGTCAGCAAGAGAAGCTATGGAAGATTGAAAGAATTTCCTGGGGAGTGCTGTTGCTGATCGTCATCGCCGCGCTCGCCGGCCTGTTGGGCCACGGCTATTTGAGTAAGCGCACTGCCGGTTCGGCAGAGGCCGGCTTCACCATTGAGTACCAGCGCTTCGAGCGTCACCAGTTGCAGTCGCAGTTCACGCTGCAGCTGACACCCGAAGCCGTGCAGCAAGGCACCACACGGCTATTGGTAGGCCGCGACTTCATGCGCGAGATGGAAATCACCAGCATTGAACCCCAGCCTGTGCGCAATGAACTTGCTGGCCGCTTCCTGCTGTATGAATTCGACACGTCCGCAGCCGGCGCAGTGGTATTTCACTTCCTGCCAGTGGGCTTTGGCAGCGTACAACTGGAAGTGGGACTGGAAGCGCGCCCCCTGCAAAGCTTCCCAATGCTGGTGTACCCCTGATGGAATCCATTCTGCGCGGCGTGCTCGTCTATGCCTTTCTGCTGCTGGTATTCCGCATCGCCGGCCGCCGCACACTGGCCGACATGACCGCATTCGACTTTGTATTGACCTTGATCATCAGCGAAACCACACAGCAGGCGATGGTCAACAGCGATCATTCCATGACCAATGCCGCCCTGCTGATCCTGACGCTGGTCGGCACCAATATCGGCCTGTCGATGCTGAAACTCCACTATCCCGCTATCGAGAAATGGCTCGATGGCCGCCCATTTATCATTGTGGAGAACGGCGAGTGCCTCAAGCAGCGCATGAACAAGGCCAGGGTGGATGTGGGCGATGTGATGGAGGCCGCGCGCAAATCGCATGGGCTGGAGAACATGTCACAGATAAAATACGCCATACTGGAACGCGGCGGCTTGATCACGATCATTCCACAGGATACCCAAAGCCGGTAAAACGAGCGCCATTACAACAACGCAAGGAGTCTGCATTCATGTTGATTACATTCACCACCAAGGTTCACCACGACGTCGTCATGTTCGGCGACATCGCCACAGTGTTTCTGCGCGTCATGGGAGAAAGTGAACAACCTCCCGGCATCCTGCGGGGCGACGACATCAACAAGGCTGCCGACAAGCTGCGTAGCTGGATAGAAGCGCGAGCGCCGGAGACCACGGAGGCCGATGGCACCAAGGAAGATGATACCCAGCGCGAAAATCCGAAGCTGGTCAGCCTGAAGAATCGCGCGCTGCCACTGTTGGAACTGATGGACGCCGCCGCCCGCAAACAAACTGATGTCATCTGGCGCTAGCGCTGCTGCAGATCCCTGCGCCTGACTTTTCACTCCCTGGCCGCTCCGGCAACCGCCGGAAAAGCCTGCTGAATCCGGCAAATTTTTCACACCTCCAATTGCAATTCTTGCAGGCTCTGTGCAGCAAAAAAGCGTGCGGCAGTTCACAACCTTGAAAACACAGGCTTTTCCTTCGGTGGCACGAAACTGGCTATAACCAGCGTGGATTCTTGCAATCCACTGATCCATTGATTCCATCCAATGCCACAACCAACGAGGAATATTTATGAACGAAGATATCCTGAAAGGAAAATGGAAAGAGCTGAAAGGCAATGTGCGTCAGCAATGGGGCAAATTGACCAATGACGATCTTGATCGCGTCAAAGGCAGCCAGGAAGAACTGGTAGGCCTGCTGCAACAGCGCTATGGCTATGAACGTGATCAGGCCAACCGTGAAGTGAAGGATTGGCTGTCACGCTACTGAGTTGTAGCTCCCGCTCCCGTGGCTTCACCGCCTCGGGAGCGCCCGCTACAGCCCCGCTGGAATCCATCCTTGAAGTCACCCTGCGTGAAGGAGTTTCTGATGCAAACTGAATCCCATGAACGTCCCAAAGTATTGTCGGCAAGTTCGCTCGCCAAGGACAAAGTGAAGAACCTTAACGGTGAAACCCTCGGCGATATCGAAGACCTGATGATCGATCTCGATACCGGTCGCATTGCCTATTCAGTGCTGTCGTTTGGCGGCGTGATGGGCATGGGCAACAAGCTGTTCGCCATTCCATGGCAGGCCATGTCGGTGGATACCGACAAGAAGGAGTTTCTGCTCGACGTCAAGAAAGAGACGCTGCAGAAGGCGCCCGGCTTCGCCAAGAACGACTGGCCTGACATGTCGGACCCCACCTGGGGCGCCAGCATTCATACCCACTATGGCGTAACACCTTACTGGCAGAAGTCCTGAGGACATACGCCAGCGACCATAACCGGTTGCACAAAAAAAACCCTCATCAGCAATGATGAGGGTTTTTTTTGGACTGCTTGGCTGAAAGATCAGTCGGTAGCGTCTTCGATGGCGTCACCGGCATCTTCAACAGCGTCTTCAACTTCTTCAGCCGCATCTTCCAGCGGACCATCGTTGTTGTCGCAGGCCTGCAAGGTCACCAGACCTGTAAGCAGGGACATGAAGAAAAACATTTTGCGGAATATTTGCATGGCACAGTTCCTTTATGAGGATTGAAAAGTCTTACAGCAACTCAGCAGTAGCGATAACTGTGCCAATGCCACTGCTACGGGGATTTTCCGCAAATCCGCGTGCGCTGTATCGGGTAATCCCTGTCATTTGGCTTGCTGGACGGCTCTCGCTATCCGGTAGAGCCAAAATGCCACTGCAATTTCTTCAGGACGGCAGGTAAAAGCTACAGGCTGGCAGCAAATCGTCACCGAAAAAGCCGCCAACGACTATCGCACGACTCCGCCCGCCATGGGCTTCAGCAGTGCTCCGCAACGACGGTC
>JAZKEH010000382.1:0-2997 GCA_040387155.1 Pseudomonadota bacterium
TTCCATCAGGCAGATGTCGTGACGGTTTTCACTGAACACCTTGCGGGCATGCCGTGGGTCCGGCACCCAGTCGATATGGAAATCGACCGAACCCGCCTGCCGCAGCAACGCCGACGTCAGGATGTAGTCATCCTCATCGTCTTCGACGATCAGGATGTCGATGCTTTGTGGCGACAGCGGCGTCATGGTTGTCCGGTTCTACATGCAGCGCAGGTCGCGGCGGGCGCGGCTGGCATCGGGCAGTTGCACGAAACCAATCCAGTACTGGCCCAGCAGGCGCATCAGCTCGACCAGCTTGTCGAAGGTGACAGGCTTGGTAATGAAGGACGCTGCGCCGAGATCATAGGCGCCCAGCATGTCTTCCTCTTCCTTCGAGGTTGTCAGAACGATGACCGGAATGCTGCGCAGCTGGGGATCTGACTTGAGCTGGCGCAGCGCTGCGCGCCCGTCGAGCTTTGGCATGTTGAGGTCGAGCAGAATCAGACCGGGCAGCGGATAGCGTTTGCTGTCCTCGTACTTGCCGCGCTGCTTCAGGTAGTCCATCAGCTCAACGCCATCGCGCACGCAATGGAAGTCGTTGAGTACCTGTGCCTGGGTGAGCGCATCGCGTGTCAGCAGGCGATCATCGTCGTCGTCTTCTGCCATCAGGATTGTTTTGGTTTTGAACTCGTTGCTGCGGGAATCCATCATTGCCTTTCCTCGAAATCAAATGACCGGTTGAACCGTGGCAGCGTGACCAGGAACGTGCTGCCTTCGTTGGGCGTGCTGGTGGCCGTCATGCTGCCGCCATGGCGTTCAACAACACGCAGACATACTGCAAGACCGATGCCGGTACCGCTGTACTCCTTCTTGCCATGCAAACGCTGGAACGGCTGGAAGATGCGGTCGACATACATTTCGTCGAAACCGATGCCGTTGTCGGCAAAGCGGAGCGTGACAGTCTGCTGGCGATGCGCGATCCGTGTGCGGTCAGCGACTTCGGCCGTGATGCTGATGACAGGCGCTACGCCGGGACGGCGGAATTTGAGTGCATTGCCCACCAGGTTCTGGAACAACTGCTTCATCTGCACCTGATCGGCTTCAATCTCGGGCAGATCGCCGATGGTCAGCGTGGCGCCGGCTTCTTCAATTGCCAGCTCCAGGTCTTCCCGGACTTCGTCAGCCACGGTGCTCAACGACACTGGCAGAAAGGGTTTGGCCTTGGTGGTGATGCGCGCGAATGTCAGCAGATCAGTGATCAGGCGCGACATGCGGTCGGCAGCCGATTGCATGCGCTGGATGTAGTCGGTGCCCTGCACATCGAGCTTGTCGCGGGCCAGATCCTGCAGCCGGTCGCCGAAAGTGCGGATCTTGCGCAGCGGTTCCTGCAAGTCGTGCGAGGCTACAAAGGCAAACTCCTGCAGTTCGCGATTGCTGCGACGCAGTTCGTTCGAGAAGCGCTCCAGTGCGTAAGTGCGCTCCTCCACCTTGTTCTCGAGATCGTGCTTGCTCTGTTGCAGTTCGCGCAGGAGGGCGTGTTCCTTGCGCACATTGTTGCGCACCAGCGCGATGCTGAGAAACACCAGCAGCAAGCCAACAATGTTGGCAGTCATGATCAGCAGCAACGCATTGCGCTGGCCCAGGGCACTGTTTTGCAGCCGAACGGCGAGCAGGTCTTCCTCCCGTCGTTCCAGCAGTCTTGCCTGCGCATTGATTTCGGCCGCGGACATGGTCCCTGCGTTAGCGAGCGATTCATGATGGGTCAGCGCAAGTATGCTTTCGGAGGTAAGCAGTTTTGCACGCTGGGCGGGTTCGGCTTGCAGCATTGCGATGAGCAGGTTGTGGATGGTCGAAATATTGTTGCGGGAGAGCGACACCTGTTCCTGGTCGGAGGCTACCGCTCGCAACGACTGATAGCCCAGCAGGGCATTGGTGACAAAGAAAGCAGTGAACAGCAGCAGCGGGAAAAAAGTGGTCGCGAGTTCCCTGACCTCCGAATATCTCTTCATGACCGTCTCACAGCCCTGTTATGGTCCTGTCATTTGCTGTCTGTCGTCCGTTGGCGGTAGTGCAGTCATTTCATTCCCGCTCGCACTGTTGCCGATGGTTTGCAGGATGTCGCTGCAGCGCTGGCATTCCCGCAGGATGTTCTGCATTGCAGTGATGATCGCCTCGCCCTGGTCCGGTTTCCGCACCAGCAACTTGGCGACTTCCGCGTTGACCGAAATCGTATTCAGCGGACCGCGGGCGTCGTGCAGCAAACGGTCAATCGTGCTGTGCATTCTCGGCCTCGTAACTGCCCAGACGGTTGTAGAGGGTTTTGACGCTGACGCCGAGTACTTCGGCGGCGCGCGTCTTGTTGTTGTCGAACTGTTTCAGCGTTTCGGTAATCAGTTCGCGCTCGACTTCTTCAATGGTGCGGCCCACCAGCACGGCAGGTTGCGGGGTGGGTGCCTTGCGGCGCGAGAAGGGCGAGGTGAACGTTTCCGGCACGCACAAGTGATCGGCATCGGGACTGGTGAGGATGTAGGCGCGGTGCATGCTGTGACGCAGTTCGCGTACGTTGCCAGGCCAGTCATAGGCTTGCAGGCGTGCCAGGTCGGCAGCCGCGATCGTGAAGCTGGTGTTGTTCTCGCGGTTCAGTGTTTCGAGGAAACTTTGCGCCATCAACGGCAGGTCTTCCATGCGTTCGCGCAGCGGTGGAATGTGGATGGGGAACACCGCCAGGCGGTAGTAGAGGTCTTCGCGCAGACAGTTGCTTTCAACGATCTGTTGCTCATTACGATTGGTGGCAGAGATGACGCGGCAGTTGATCGGGATCTGGGCGGCAGCACCGACGCGGGTCAGCATGCGGCTCTCCAGGGCGCGCAGCAGATTGGGCTGCATTGCCAGTGGCATTTCGGTAATTTCGTCGAGAAACAGCGTGCCGTTCTCGGCCTGCTCGAACAGGCCGGTCTTGCGGGCGATGGCGCCGGTGAAGGCGCCTTTCTCGTGGCCGAACAATTCACTGCCAATCAG
>JAZKEH010000383.1:0-267 GCA_040387155.1 Pseudomonadota bacterium
GAGGAAACTTTGCAATGACGCTGCGCAAGAGCTTCTCCCATGAACAACTGATCCGCATTCTCGATCAGGCCCTCATCTATCAGTGCACCTGCCCGGCCCAGGTATGTCGCACGTTGATTGGCCTGAACGAGTTGTACGACTATCAGTTAACCTGTCTTAACCGCACCGAAACCGACAGGGCTGTGCACGCCGCGATTGCTGCCAGTGTGGCGCGCACGCATGCCGAAATGGAAAGTTGCCTCGATACCATCCTGACGCTCGAAGGTT
>JAZKEH010000383.1:277-3867 GCA_040387155.1 Pseudomonadota bacterium
GTTATCCCGGAAGGTCAGGTGCCGGGGCCGCCGGCTGTACTCAGTCTCGAAGATGCCGAGAAGCTGCGCGCCAAGCGTGCGAAGAAAGCGGACGGTTTTCGTTCGGGGCCAGGCAGGAGCACGGCAGCCCAACGTGGCAAGAAGGCGCCTGTCTATAAAACCAAGTCTGAAAACAGCTACGAAAAAAAGAAGCCTGAAAAACGCCATGAGTCCAAACCAAAGGATGAATCGGCGAAAACACCGGGCGCTTCAATCTGGCCTGCGGCCGGTCCCTGGGACGAATCGCAAGAGTGATCAACCCCTGGCCTTCCCTGGCCAGAAATTTGTTGGCGGCTTACTTCCTTACCCCAGTCAGATTGACCGTCCACACGTCTTCGCAAGTACCCGGCGGCTCATCCAGCGAACGGCCACGGACCACCGCTGAGAACATGCTGCCGTCATTGGCAATCTGACCAGTCACTTCTGAATCACCCAGATCAGCGTACAGCGAGCCATCGCCGGCAATTACAATCGCCTCACTACCCTCAATGCGCGTGTCAGTGGCGTACTTGCCACTCAACTTCAGTTCCTGTGTCAGCAATTCAAAAGCGGGGACGAGCAGCACAGTGCCATTGGCTTCGACATCGAAGCTTGCCGATCGAACACTTAACGAAGAAGCGGCTTGTCTGGCCAGGTAGGGCTGCAAGCTGGTGGGAGGTGGCGGCGGAAAGTCGCTGACACCGCAACCAAACATGCTGGTTTCCACCAGGGTGACTGCAAAGGTGCCGGTATACGGATCAGCGTTGCCACCGACTTGCTCCTGCAGTTGTGCGACCAGTGCGCGTAGCGCGGCGACTTCCTGTGCCAGCGCAGGCAGGCCTCCGGCTTGGCTCTTGTCGGCCTGCGCGAATACGGCTGGCATGGCACCGAGTATTGCGGCGGAAAGAAGGGTAATAGCGATGCGCCTCATCTGGAAATGCTCCTTTTTTTGTGTGGACTGAAATGGACTACTCGCAGGTACTGCCACGAGGCGCGCACTTGTCTCGCTGGAAGGAGTTGATGATGGGGAGAGAAAAAGGGTCTGTCAGGATTCAAGCCAGGCGAGCAACGCAGCCGAAACGGCTGCCGGCCTTTCCATTGTGCTCATATGCCCGCACTCAGGCACCGCAACCAGTTGGCTGCCTGCGATAAGTTTTGCCATATCTTCATGCCGCGCCAGCGGGCTCCAGCTGTCGTCGCTTCCGCATAGCACCAGCGTGGGAAGACGCAGGCCGACCAGCAACGCAGTACGGTCTGGCCGTTCCAGCAAGGCACGGATTTGCGCTGCAAATTGCTCCACACTCGCACGTGCAATCATCGCCTGAATGGCCTGCATCAACACTGCGTCCTCAAGCCGTGGCGGATACACCATACCGCGCGACCACTCTGCGGCCATCGCCAGCATGCCGTCACGTTCTGCAATCTCCAGCAGCCGATAACGACCAGCCTTCTCACGCTCACCCGCATCGCCCGCTGCCAACGCCTGGTAGCCAGTGTCGAGCAGTGCCAGTTTCGTCACCCGTTCCGGCGCCCGCGCCATTACTTCCAGTGCGACCCGGCCACCCATGGAATGGCCTGCCATGGCAAAGCGCGGGGGGGCCTGGTCCAGAATCCGCTCTGCCATAACGCCCAGCGAATCGCTCAGGGCATGCTCGGCGACCTGGATGTCGCACACATCGTTCAAGGCAGAGATCTGGTCCCGCCAGACGGCGTCGTCACACATCAAGCCAGGTACCAGCACAAGGGATTGGGTCTGTTTCATGTATCCAACAAAATTCAACGGTAGTGGGGGAATTTCCCGAGCTTGATGTTAGCTGATTGGCGGCCATGACAGTGACGCCCGGGAGGCATAGTATGGGGTCAAATATTTCGTGAGGTTCCAGGTCATGCGTACCCGGCTGTATTCACTCGAAGAGCTTGATGATATCCCCGGCACCACTGTTTTCAACGCCATGCGCAGCCGGCAGGCCTACCACCTGCACAAGTTCTGCATGTCGCTGATGCAAGCGCCGAATCGCGAAGAGTTCCGCAAGGACGAACGCGCCTACCTCGACAAGTTCCGCATGAGCGATGCGCAAAAGCAGGCCGTGCTGGACCGCGACTTCAACCAGCTGATTGAACTGGGCGGCAACATCTATTTTCTGGTGAAGCTTTCCAATACCGATGGCTGGAGCGCGCAACGCGCCGTTGGCTCGATGACCGACATGACGCCCGATGAATACGCCGCGATGATGCGGGCCGGCGGCCGACCGATCAAAGGCAACCGTTCCATTCGAGGCAAGAACTGATGGCGCGCATCACAGCAGGTATTGCCTCCAGCCACGTGCCAGCGATCGGCGCCGCCATTGATCTCGGCAAAACCCAGGACCCTTACTGGAAGCCGGTGTTCGACGGCTATGAATGGGTCAAGGAATTCCAGAAGCGCGAAGATCCGGATGTCGTCATTCTCTGCTACAACGACCATGCCAGTTCGATGATGCTTGATGTAGTGCCGACCTTTGCACTTGGTTGTGCCGAAGAATTTGCGCCGGCCGACGAGGGCTGGGGCGCGCGACCGGTACCGATGGTGATGGGCGATCCGGTGCTGGCGGGCCATCTGGCCGAGCAACTTGTCATCGACGAGTTCGATCTCACGCTGATGAATCATCTGGATGTGGATCACGGTCTCACAGTGCCCCTCTCACTGATGTTTGGCAAAGTGGATGCATGGCCGGTGCGCGTGATTCCGCTGGCCGTCAATGTGACGCAATTTCCCACACCCTCTGCGGAACGCTGCTGGCAGCTGGGCGCCGCCATCGCCGATGCGGTGCAGTCCTATCCTGCCGGCCTCAACGTGCAGATCTGGGGCACCGGCGGCATGAGTCATCAGTTGCAAGGGCCGCGTGCAGGCCTGATCAATCCGGAGTTCGACAATGCTTTTCTCGACAAGCTGTCGAACAAGACGGACGACCTGCGCAAAATCTCGCGACTCGAATTCCTGCGCGAAAGCGGCTCCGAAGGCATCGAACTGATCATGTGGCTGATCATGCGCGCCGCGCTGGGCGACAAGGTGGAAGAGCTGCACCGGTTCTACCATGTGCCGGCATCGAATACGGCAGTGGGTCACATCGTATTGCGGCCTGTGCGCTGATTGATGCGGGCACAGGGTGCGACATGAAGCGCTGCCATTGCCGACTAGCGGATAAACTGGAGTGGCTTTAGATTGAAATCGAGTGGGCGGACTGAGGGCTGAGCCCCGCGTACCTGAGCCGGCGGCATAACCAGGCAATACACCAGGCAACTCTCACCGTTGGCGTGGTGCTTCTTCGAAATGGCAGTGATTACCCATCCTTCCTTGACGAACTGGATCGCGTGCTCGACTGAAGCGGTCTCAACAACATTGTTACCGCTCGCACCGGGTTTCATTGACAACCTGTCATTATCGGCCATGCGCGATTTAACCACGCCCTCCGGCCTTTTCCCTGCCAGGCCAAACCCTTAAAAATCTTTCCAAATCTGCCCACGTCAGAGTGACAACTTGCGGGCCCGGCCATGTTTCAAATGTAACAGTGTTACACCTGATTGCCTCCTCC
>JAZKEH010000383.1:3884-5699 GCA_040387155.1 Pseudomonadota bacterium
AGGGCTTGGGTATAGCGTGTTCCGCTTTGTAAACGCGATGTAACCATTGCGGCAGCGCATGCGCCAAACGGAGCGAGGGATAGCTTGTGAAGCAACAGAATTGCCTGGTCATTGCGACCGTGTTGGACGTGGTGCCTGGCGGTGTTAAGGCAGCGCTTGCGCCAGACGGCTCGGCGTCCGCCAACGAGTCCTCGTGGATCTGCTTTGGGTCCGCCCGCGCAGCCCTCGAATGGGCTGCCGGCCGGGGCATCGTCGTTGATGGGAAGGGCTACACCATTGCCCCCATATTGCGCTCAAGTGCCGCTCAGCCAATTCCTGTTAACCTGGCCGCCGTCAAAGTCTGAATTCGTCACCGGCCTTCACTTTTTGTCGGCCGACTTCGGCAAAGTCACCGTAAAGACAGTGCCTTCCGCTTCCGATGACCTGAGGTCTATCGAGCCATTGTGTGCAACCACCACCTGGCTGGCGATATATAAACCGAGGCCAAGATTCTTGCTCCTGAATGCATCCTCGGGCTGGGCGGAAACATGTCGGCGCATTGGTGCGAACACGTTTCGCTGTTCTGCCGCCGGAATAGGGTTGCCCTGATTACAGATAGAGAACACTACGTTTTCTGCCGTCCCTTGCATGGCTATCTCAATCGCACTGTCAGCCGCGCTGTATTGCAGCGCATTGCCAATCAGATTTTGATAGACCTGTCCGATTCTGCCGCCGTCCCAGCTGCCGGAGCAATCGCCCACGACAGTACTGCGGATAAGGCGGCCCGGATTGGACGCCAGAAATTCCTCAATCAGCTGCGCGCAGACCAGCGCCAGATCTGTCGGGCGCAGCAAGATGGCCAACCCGCCGCCAATGCGGATTCTCGTGTAATCAAGCAAGGCATCCAGCATCTCACCCATACGCATCGCGCTGTTGTACATGCGCGCACCCAGCTGGATCAATTTGCCGTCGGCATCTGGCGAGCGCATCAAATAGGTCGCGCCGAGGCTTACAGACTGCAAGGGGGCACGCAGGTCGTGCCCGAGAATGCCCAGGAAAGTGTCCTGCGATTCAGCGACCAGTTGCGCGAAATTCTCCACTGATTCAGCGAGGGCCTGATCAATGGCTTCATTGAAGCGAATTATGTCGCCTACTTCTGTCTCGCTATCTATCTGGCTACTCTGCAGCCACAGACGCAGCACACTGGATCGCAGCGCCCGGTATTCCGACACCATCAGCTTGATCGAAAACCCTGCGTGCAGGCGCTCGCCGGCATGACGGTGAGCAGCCGTCAACTCGTCCGCCTTTGGGTCCTTTCCCTCAGATTTGCGAATGCTTTCGCGATCCGTCTGCGGCGTGGCAAGGTCGATTGCAATGACTTTCAGCATTGCCTCGGCGTGATCACGCAGCTGGACCTTGTTCATCTCGCCCTCAATGGGCTGGATACTGCGTGCAAAGATTTCCCACTGTCTGAGAATGTCTTCCATGTTCTTCGTGATGAAAGTTGCAAGTCGCATAGTCAATTCCGGCTGTCGCTCAGGGCGTTGTCAGGTTGTACTCCGCTACAGGTTTATCAGACACAGCTGATCGACTTCTGTCTGCTGGCGAACACAACGAACTGAAAGTCAGGCACTGCAGGGAACGCCGCGCCGACAATGCAGAAAAATCCGGTGTTTCCCCGACAACGCCCGCAGAAACGCCGTATGATCCAGCGTGATCCCGTGAATCCGCGGGGATACTACTCGCGGGCATCCAATGAAAGAAAATTCACCAGAACCCTCCCTGCCCCAGAATGACAGCGTTGTGCCAAGCACGCTCGATTTTCCGATCGTAGGC
>JAZKEH010000384.1:0-2908 GCA_040387155.1 Pseudomonadota bacterium
CGGTCCATTGGGCGGGCCTGCTGCATATCATGGATGACTGCATTGATCGTTTCAGTTTGATCCTCGGTTTCCTCAAACGGAAAGGCGTTCCTGAACAGCTGATAATCGGCTTCCGGCAGCACAAACTTGTGACCGCTTTGTGCGGCCCGGCGTGCATGGAGCTCCAGCAGTTCTGCTGCCACGTCGATGATTTTCTCCGCCGCCTTGCGCTTGGCCTTCTGCCATTGGTCGCTGCCCAGCTTGTGCAGCGGGGCATTCTCGGGATCGCCACCGCTGTAACGGCTGATCAGATTGAGACTGGATACCGGCACATAGAGTTTGGCCTTGTCGGCATATTCCATAACGAGGAATTCGGTCAGTTGTCCCTCGACTTCAAACGATTGCAGGCCGAGATACCGGCCAACGCCGTGGTCTACATGCACCACGGGAGAGCCAGGATTGAGCTCTGCCAGACTCTTGAAGACGAACTCATTGCTGTCCTGCAAGCGACCGCGCCGGCGGCGCTGGCTGACATGGTGGGCAAACAACTGGTTCTCGGTGATGACGATTCGCGACGGCTGCTGCAGCCAGAAGCCTGACTCCAATGGTGCTGTAGTAATGGCGAGGGCAGGTTGTTGCGTGGTGAACTCATGCCAGCCTTGCACAATTCTTGGTTCGACATTGATGCGCCGCAACAGCTCCAGCAAGCTCTCGCGCCGGCCGGCAGAGTCGCAGCAGAACAACACGGACGAAGCAGTTTGAGCAGCAAGAAATTGCTGGACGCGCCGAAGCGGCTGTTCGGCGCTTTGCTCAACCGACAATTCCGGTGTTGGTAAAGTTGCCGCGTTGTAAACGCCAGCAGCAATCGGCTGTGCTGATGAACTCAATTGCACCGAAGGCAAAGCCTTCAGTTTGCCAAACACTTCTTCAACGGCGAGAAAGACCTTGTCCGGCGCCAACAGTGGTCGCTCATTATCGACACGACGCTCTTCGTAGCGGCTGCGGATTTCGCGCCAGAACTGTTCAGCACCTTCATGCACCTCCCCATAGAGATGACATTCCAACTGCGCAGGCAGATACGCGAACAGTGATACCAGTTGCGGAAAAAACAACGGCAGGTAGTACTCAATACCGGCACTGGCGAGGCCCTTGGAGATGTCTTCATACAGCGGGCATCGGCGCACATCGACCGCAAATGCTTCGCGAAAGGCCTGGCGAAAACCGGCGATGGCTTGTGGATGCAAGGGGTACTCGCGGCCAGGCAATAGCCGGATGCTGCTGACCTTGTCACTCGATATCTGGGTCTCCGGTGAAAACGCTCGCAGGCTTTCTATTTCGTCGTCAAACAGTTCAATGCGGTAGGGCGTGGTGCTACCCATCGGATACAGATCCATGATGGAACCACGCACGGCGAATTCACCATGCTCATAAACCGTATCAACGCACTGATAGCCGGCAGCTTCGAGTGCCCGCCGCATGTCAGTCAGGGCAAATTTTTGTCCGGTCTTGAGAGCCAGTGTATTGGCCGTGATGTATTCGCGTGGTGGTAATCGATGCAGCAGCGTGGTCACCGGCAGGATCAGCACGCCTTTTTTTGTCTGGGGCAGCAGGTGCAGGGTTTCGAGACGGGACGAGATAATGTCCTGATGCGGTGAAAAGTTGTCGTAGGGCAGGGTTTCCCAGTCAGGAAATTCCAGGATCGGCAATCCGGCCGCGGCAGGATCATCCGCCAGAAAGAATTGCAGCTCGGCATGCAGGCGCTCCGCCTGACGGGTGTTTTCGGTGATGACCAGCGTCAGACCTTCGAAGCGGAGGGCGGCGCGCGCCAGTGCGAGGCTCGGCAAGGCCCCCTGTAATCCGCCCCAATGCTGACGACTGCCCGCCGCCGGCGGCGGGGGCAGGGTGCTCAAATCCAGAATGTTCACTGCAACTCCATGGGCATGACGATTCCGGATTATAAACCAGTGGTTTACTCCCTCCACCAAGGTTTACTCGGACTGCCGCCGCAAGGATAATGGCGCCCGCTTTTACCCCAAGTTTCTCTTTAACAAGCTTTTTGAAGTTCTATCAGCTTTATTTGAATTCCTATCAACTTTTCACCAAAAAGACAGGACGGCATCCGTGGTCAGACCGAATATCGACGAAGGCTTTTTCAGTGACTGGAAACAACGCGAAACCCTCGCCCAGGAAATGGTGCCGGTGCTGGGTCGCCTTGAGAATGAAAAGGGTGTGCAGGTGTTTGTCTACGGTCGCACACTGAGCAACCGTTCCGTTGCCAAGATCATGCTGGCGCACCGCCGCGTCCGCCAGATGGCGCGCAATGAACTGTCTGAATTTGAAAGCCATCCGGTATTGATCGCGCTGTCCAAACTGAATCTGTGTCCTTGCCAGATCGACCTGGGCAAACTGACGGTTGGCTACATGCATCAGTCAGAAGGTGGCAAGGGTGTGGATGTGGACACCTGGGTTGCACAAGAGCTGGCAAGCCTGATCAACAACCCCCACAAGCCGATCGACAAGCCGGTTGATGTCGTTCTGTATGGTTTTGGACGCATTGGTCGTCTGGTTACCCGGCTGCTGCTGGAAAATACCGGCAATGGCAGCGTCATGCAGTTGCGCGCCGTCGTCGTGCGCAATAGCAAGGAAGGCGATCTGCTCAAACGCGTGAACCTGCTGCGCAACGATTCGGTACATGGGGCTTTTGAAGGCACCGTGCGTGTCGATGAACCCAACTCGCGCATCATCGCCAATGGCAACATCATTCATTTCATCAACGCCGAAGCGCCGGACAAGATCGACTACACCCAGTACGGTATCCATGACGCGCTGATCATCGACAACACCGGCAAATGGCGTGATGAGGCCGGCCTGTCTCAGCATCTGAAATCACCGGGCGTCAGCAAAGTCATGCTGACAGCACCAGGCAAGG
>JAZKEH010000385.1:0-4373 GCA_040387155.1 Pseudomonadota bacterium
AGGACCTGCCCGCCAACTTCCGCAAGGACTACCGCAGACTGTTTGGCAACCTCGGCAAGTGAACAAGCGCCACGTTCACGCAAGTGCAGGGGCTTCTTTTGGCTCCGCGTTTCTTGATGCACTGTTAATTGTTTCTTCAACAGGCTTTTACGCTACGCCAACATTCAGCCCGTAAAGTCTCGGCGGTTTAATTCCGTGGTGATATCGAGGCTGACCCAATGCAATTCCAACGCTCCAACTCCGCTCCATCCCTTGAGTTTCTGGCTCGCTCTTCCCACCCGGCACGCTTGAAGCTGATGTCCGTGATGGTGCGGCACGCAATGACTGCCATGCTGCTCGCCGCTGCGGCTGATGCAAGCGCGCAGGCACAGTCTGCTGCAGGTAATGAATCAAACGCTGTTGAAGAGGTTGTCATCACCGGCTCCAACATTCGCCGCCCCGCCAACGACGGCACGATACCGGTATCGGTGATCAGCGAGGAAGCCATGGAAGTGCGCGCAGCGTTGCTACCGGTAGATTTGCTGACCTCGCTGCCTTCCGTCGTCAACTTGCCAGAAAACGAAACCCGCCTCGGTTCGTCCGGTGCGCGCGGCGACAACGCCAACGTTAACCTGCGCAACATGGGCGCCACGGCAACGCTGATACTGGTAAATGGTCGTCGCATGGCGATCAACCCGATGACGGCCGGTCTGTCGCAGGCAGTCAACGTGAACCAGTTGCCAACCCAGGGCGTCGATCACATTGAAGTGCTGCGCGACGGTGCCTCCTCCATCTATGGCTCCGACGCCGTGGGCGGCGTCATCAACTACATCATGAAGCGCGAGTTCGACGGCGTCGAAGCGTCGATCCAGCAGGGCGGCACTGAGCATGGGGGCGGCGCCAACACGCAGCTTGCCGTGACCTTTGGCTCCACCGACATACTGGATGGCCGTGCCCGTTTCATCGGCAGCATTGAAGGCCTGACGCGTGACAGTACGCTGTTGAGTGAGCGCGATTTCAGTCGAACCTCCTTCAATTCGTCGCGCGCACCGGCACCGTTCAACGCGGCAGGCGGTCCTTTCGACGGTCGTTCCGCGCGCGGTTACTGGCCTACCTTCCAGATCGGCACTGCCACCGCCAACAACTATTTCCGCCCGGTGAATGGCACGCCGGCGCTGACAACAGCAGCACCCAACCGTGCCACCAATCCCGAGTTCTTTCTCGACCTCAACCAGTTCGGTTTCGCCTCGCCGGAAGTGAAACGTGGCAACGTGTATTTCGCGGGAGAATACGACCTGACTGACAGCGTTACTGCTTTCGCCGAAATGGGTTACTACATGGCGCAGTCAACGATGCAACGCCAGCCGCTCGCGCTGAATGGTCCTACTACCGACAAGAACGTAGTGCTGCCAATTGACAGTCCGTACAACCCCTATGGTTCGCGCTTCTATAGCACCACTGGCGCAGCCAATGCCGACGGCACCCCCCGTCTGACCGGTACACCAAGAACTGTGAGCATCACGCAGATGACTGTCGCTGGCCTCGGGCCTGAAGTGGTCGAAACCAACTCCGACATGTTTCGCTTCGCCACTGGTCTGAAAGGTGAACTAACGGAAAGCTGGAACTGGGAAGCGTCGCTGTTCTACAACGAGGTGAATGGCGAAGACGAAGCCTATCCAGACGTGCGCGAAAGTCTGTTGCAGGCAGCGGCGTCGCGTACTGATGCCAGCGCCTACAATCCGTTCGGTTATACCTTCAAGGTGTTGAACGGTGCTGTGGTTGCTGATGCGCCGTATACGAATCCACAGTCAACGGTAGATTCCTTCAGCGCGGTCTATGGCCGCACGGCGCAAAGCTTTATCGCCAGCGCCGATGTGCGTGCCTCGGGCACACTGTTCAGCTGGTGGGGTGGCGACGTTATGGCAGCTGGTGGTGTTGAGCATCGCCGCGAAGATCTGGAAGACCTGCGTCCTGCCTTCGGTGGCGAGAATCCTGCCGGCACTGGCCTCGACACCACCAACAACGACTTCTTGCTGCATCCACCACGTCCCGATGTGTTGGGTGATCGCGACGTCACCAGTCTCTATGCCGAACTGATGGTGCCACTGGTCAGCGAAGAGAATGAGATTCCGCTGGTGAACCGTCTCGAACTCAACCTGTCGGCACGCAACGAGCGCTACAGCGATTTCGGTACTACCACCAAACCCAAGATTGGTTTGAACTGGAAACCGGTTGAGTGGCTGACGCTGCGCGGCTCTTACAACGAAGGCTTCATGGCGCCAAGTCTGGCGGCGCTCTACACCAGTCCGCGCTGGTCGATCACGGCCGGCGCCGGCGACATCGACACTTACCGCAACCCGGCGTTGAACGAAGGCCCGTATGTTAAGCGTACGTACTTTGGCGGCAACCCGGATCTGATGGCGCAGGAGTCGGAAGGCACTACATTTGGTTTCGTCATCGACATGCCGTTTGCACCTGGCCTGAGCTTCAACGCCGACTGGTGGAGCATTGATCGCACCAACCTGCTGGGCCAACGCACCACGGCGCAGATCAACGACAGCGACACCGCACTGTTGCAAGCTTATACACAGCAACAGTTGGCTACAGGTGTGCCGATCGACCAGATTGATGTTGGCAGCGGCACCCCGAACTACAAGGGTGATGCTGACGTTGTGCGCTTCGCTCTCACGCCGGAAGACAGAGCAGCCTTCGCCGCGTTCAATGCAGCCAACCCCAGCCGCCGCACTGCAGCGGCCGGTCGCATCTTCTCGCGCAACCAGCCCTTCCTGAATCTGTCATCAAGCGAACACAGTGGTGTCGACCTTGGCTTCCGCTACGAACTGCGCGCGCTGCCGTTCGGCGATGTGGTGTTGAGCTCAGAGTGGGCCTATCTCGACACAGCGGAAACCACGCTGTCACCCGCGAACGTTGCACCGACGGTCAACAACTTGCTGTACGCCTCAGGTGCGGCCAAGTGGCGTAGCACCAGTAACGTTTTCTGGCGCAAGGACAAGTGGAACGCCGGCCTTGGCATCTACCATGTGGGCAAGACGCATGACGGTGGCGCCACAACGACGCAGGCAGTCTGGGACAGTCTCGGTAACCCTGACTACATCGAGCCGCTCTTCACCCAGGGCCGCACGATTTATCGTCGTGTGATCGAGAAATTCATCACCTACAATTTGAATGTGGGTTATGAGTTTGATGGCGCGCAGAATGACTTGCTGCGCGATACCAAACTGCGCCTTTCCATTATCAACCTGACAGACAAGGCACCACCGCTGGCAACAGATGCCTTCGGTTATGATCCTTCTGTCAGCCAGTCATTGTTGTCTGGCCGCGCATGGAACGTTGAAGTTACCAGGAGATTCTGATGCATCTCTTTTCCAGAAGAAGAATGTTGATCGGCATGGCGGGCACTGCCGGCATGGTCGCCACCAGCTTTGCGGCAGAACAGCCCGATACTGAAGCCTTGCGCGCCACGTACCGGCAGTGGATCGACTCACTGCCGGCGGCGCCCGCACCCGAGTTGGCGAAGGACCGCCTCACTGCTACCGAGATTGGCCGTTGGCACGTTCTCGAAGCCAACCAGGGCGTAGCGGTCGATGCTGAACACTTCTACGGCATCGGCAATCACGCGCTGGTCAAACACCGCAAGGATACCGGCAAGCGCGTGGCGGAATGGTTCGGCCCACGCGGCGGTTCGATCATCCACATCAACTCCGGTTGGGTCGATGGCGACGATCTGGTGTTGTCGCACTCCAACTTCTCGCAGTTGCCAATGGCCAGCTCGCTGGAAATTTACGACAAGAAAACACTGCAACCGAAGTCGAGCTACAGCTTCGGCATCCGCCTCGGCTCACTGACATGGGCAGTGCGCCACGACGGTTACTGGTGGGCCTGTTTCGCCAACTACAATGACGACGGCACCACACCAGGCTTCGATCAGCGCTGGACCTTCCTTGCGCAGTTCGATGACAACTGGCAGCAGTTGCAGTCGTGGGTGTTCCCGCCACAAGTAGTCGCCACGTGGGCCGACAGTTCCTGCTCCGGTGGTGATTGGGGCGACGATGGTTTGCTGTACGTCACTGGCCACGATGATCCGCAACTGCACGTGCTGCGTTTGCCGAAGCAGGGTGTGACGCTGGAGTATGTCACTACCATTGAGGTGCCGTTTGAAGGGCAGTCGTGGGCGTGGGATCGCAGTCAGGAGCGGGTGATTTACGGCATCAGTCGTGCGCGGCAAGAGGTGATTGCGGCGCGAATTCCGGCGGTGCCCGTCACGCCTTAGCGCTCAGTTGGCGCCAAATACGTCGGCAAAGGCTTCTCGTGGTCCGCTCTGTGCATCGGCGAGCATGTCGGCGGCCGTCGTGCCTCTGCGGTTTGGGAGGTCC
>JAZKEH010000386.1:0-7053 GCA_040387155.1 Pseudomonadota bacterium
GAACGCGCTCAATGAGATCAACTACCAGCAGGTGGGCGACCCGGAGACGCACACGCGGCCGCTGACGATGGAGAACTATCTAAGCTTCATCATCAATCTGGTGGCCAGTACGCCGGACACACGTCTGCAACCTGTTTATGGCATCGACGGCAGCGCCGACATTGTCGAGAAGATCATCCCGACGCTCTCCGGCTATCGTGGTCTGGGCCCGGTGCGCGTCGGCAACCAGGCTTATGAGCAGGTGCAGAACGATGTCTATGGTTCGGCAGTGCTGGCGGTGACGCACGTGTTCTTTGATCGCCGCATGCATCGGCGTGATTTGCCGGGCTTGTTCCGTCATCTGGAAAAGCTCGGTGAGATCGCGCGTGTGGAATACAACCAACCGGATGCGGGCCTGTGGGAATTGCGCGGCAGCGCCAAGGTGCACACGTTCTCCAGCGTCATGTGCTGGGTCGCCTGCGATCGACTGGCGCGTATCGCCGTGCAGATCAGCAAGCCGGAACGCGCTTCCTACTGGCGTGCCCATGCCGACAGCATGCGTGCGGAAATCCTGCAACGGGCGTGGAATGAAAAAGAGAACGCCCTTGGCGCGACGTTTGGCGGCGAAGGCGTCGATGCCAGTCTGTTGCTATTGCCGGAACTGTTGTTCATCGCACCGATGGACCCACGGTTCCTCGGTACGATGGCGCTGGTCGAGCGTGAACTGAAACGCGGCGACTACGTTTATCGCTATATCGAAGCGGACGACTTCGGCGTGCCGCAGAATGCGTTCCTCGTTTGTACCTTCTGGTACATCGATGCGCTCGCAGCAACCGGACGTCGCGAGGAGGCACGCGCACTGTTCGAGAATATGGTTGCGAAACGCAATCCGCATGGCTTGCTGGCCGAGCATATCGACCCGGTGACGGGCGAACTGTGGGGCAACTTCGTGCAGACTTACAGCATGGTGGGATTTATCAACTCGGCGATGCGGCTGAGTATTCCGTGGGACGAAGCATTCTAGGGATTCCGTAATTTTCGTTTGAAGCAGGAAGGAGGCGTTATGCGTTGGCAAGGTCGTTCGGGCAGCAGCAATGTGCAAGACAGGCGTGGTGCGGGGATGGGCAGGGGCGTGGCAGGTGGCGGGATTGGCATGTTGGCAATCGGCGTCGTTGTCATGTTGCTCGGTGGTGATCCAACAGCCTTCTTCACAGAGGGAGTCAGTCGCACGATACAGAGTCGCATCAGTCCTGAGTCGAGGTTCTCGGAACCGGAACAGCAGGAGATGGTGAACTTTGTATCCGTCGTGCTGGCAGAGACAGAAGACACCTGGGGCCGTCACTTCCAGGCGCAGGGCAGTACCTATCCACAACCATCGATGATCATCTTTTCCGGCGGCACTGACTCGGGCTGCGGCTTTGCGCAATCAGCTGTGGGTCCGTTCTATTGTCCACTCGACCAGAACGTCTACATCGACCTGGATTTCTTCTACGACCTGAAAACCAAGCTCGATGCACCGGGTGATTTCGCCCAGGCCTATGTCATTGCGCACGAAGTCGGCCATCACATCCAGAATGTGCTGGGTGTGCTCGAGCAGGCAGAGCAACAAAAGCAGGGACGCAGCCAGACCGAAGCCAACAGCGTTTCAGTACGTACGGAACTGATGGCCGATTGTCTGGCCGGTGTGTGGGCAGCCGATGCCAACAGCAAAGGGCTACTGGAAGAGGGCGACATTGACGAAGCGTTGAATGCAGCCAGCCAGATTGGTGATGACACCTTGCAGCGTGAAGCACAGGGACGCGTAGTGCCGGATTCGTTCACGCATGGCAGCGCCGCGCAGCGCAACGAATGGTTCAAGCGCGGCTATCAGGGCGCGCAGCTGGAGGTTTGCAATACGTTTGAAGCCAATAGCTTGTGAAGCAGGGAAGGATGCCGTCGGAGAAGACCTTGTCTTCTCCGGCGGCTCTGCAGGCGGGAGTTAGCGGCGGGCGACTTCGTACAGTGGCATTACCGTAGGCAACAACGCTTCGATTTCACGCACACGGTTGGCTTCAGTGGGATGGCTGCTCAGCAGTTCCGGTGGGCGACCGCCCTGATTGGCGCTGATCATCTTCTGCCACAGCGTAACGCCGGCGCGCGGGTCATAGCCAGCGCGCGCGACCAGTTCAAGACCAATGCGATCGGCTTCGGTTTCATCAGTACGGCTGAAGCGGGTAGCGACCAGCGCCTGGTAGCCAGTACCGGCAATGTTGCCGACACCTTGTCCCAACACTGCAGCGCCAATACCAATGGCTGCCTGCGCCGCCATTGCCTGCGACATCTGTTCGCGTGAATGTTCGCGCAAGGCATGCGCCACTTCATGGCCCATGACGATGGCGATCTCGTCATCGCTCAGATCCAGCTGCTCAATCAGACCGGAATAGAACATGATCTTGCCACCGGGCATGCAGAAAGCGTTGAGGTCATCGCTCTGGATCAGGTTGACTTCCCAGTTCCAGGCCGGCGCATCGGGACGGAACACGGCAGTATGCGGTCGCAGACGGCTACCGATGTTCTGTACGCGCCGCAGCAAGCCGGCATCGCGGTTCAGCACGCCTTCCTGATTCGACTTTGCTTTCAGTTCGTCGTAAGCCTGCGCCGCCATGGCGTTGATTTCTTCCGACGGCACCAGCAGCAGCTGGCGGCGGTCGGCGCCGATGACACCGGGTGCAGTCGACGTGGCGCAGCCGCCGAGAGTGAAGACGAGCAGTCCGAGGGTGACGGCGCGGGACAGAGTGGAGGTATGCATGGGAACTCCTTTTAAGGCTGGATCAATCAAGATGATGAGGGTCAGAGTAACTTGATCCAACAGCTTGATGGATTACGGCTAATCTAGCGGGTCAAGGTACTCCGACCTTGTTGATCGGGCAGTAGGGCAAACCCCTGAGAAGGGTCACTGTGAATTCCTGACCAAGTCGTAATCAGGGATACGCCTGCCAGTCACAGGCAAACGATTCCCCTTGCGGCTGACAGACTGCCGGCCAGCCATGGGTTTGCCAGTGCTCGACAATGCCGGAATCGCGCAGCAATTGACGGAAACTTTCAAGTTGCCGCATGTCATCGAACAGCGGCAGCCAGACCCAGTGCAGGCTGGTCCATACATCGTTGAGTGCGGTGCGCATGAATTCCACTGCCAGCTCATCTTCGCCGACATGGGCAGCCAGTGCCGAATAATAGACAGCTTCGGCTGATACCTTGGCCGTGCTGGCGCGATAGACCTGCAAGCCGGCTTTTACTTGCTCGACATCATCCGCTTGTTGCAGCAAAGACTGCAGCGCAGGCGAGATGCCGATCAGTTCATCAATGTCCTGCAGCGGTTCACCACGGCCGAGCGCGAGGAAGATATTGATCGTGTCGCCCCACCAGACCGGACTCAGCTCTTCGCCGATTGCATATTCCTGGCGTGACTGTTCGCGCTTGCCGGCGAGTTCCAGTGCCGACATCAGGAAACCACGGCCATACAGATTGATAGGCTCGGTGACCAGATTGGCTTCGTAGATCTCAATGGCCTGCGCGAAGTTGCCCATGCACATCAGGATCAGCGAAATGTATTTGAGGTCAGAGGCAGGTGCGTTCATCTGCTCAAGTTTGTCCACCATTGCAGCAACGCCGTTCCAATCCTTGTTGGTGCTCAGCGCCACCGCCTTCAACGCATAGCCCTCGCTGCGATCCGGCGCGATCTCGATGATGCGTTCTGCACTTTCCAGCGCCAGCTCAAAATGTTCGCGGCTGGTCTTGCCGGAGGAGAACGTAAACAGTGCATCGAAGTAGTTCGGATCCAGTTCGATGGCCTGCTGCGCCAGCTGCCATTCCTTGCCGAAGTCCTGCTGGTAATGCGCGACACGCGCAGCAAGGTTGTAGCGATAGGCTTCAAACGAGGAGGTGGGTATCGCGGCGATCCGTTGTTGTTCGGATTGTTCGATCTCGGCCTGCAGCGCCGAGGCCACGTGTTTGGCTATGTCGCCCTGGATCGAAATCATCTCCGTCAGGTCTGCCTTGTTGGCTTCGTAACTGCCGGTCCACAGCGTCACGCCAGTGGCGGCATCCAGCATCTGCAAACTGATGCGTGCCTGCTCGCCGGCAAACAGGATGGTGCCGCTCATCATCGACTTCACGCGCAGCACCTTGCCGATGTCAGCCGTGGAGAGCTTTTGGTCAACGAGCGTCAGCACACTGTTGCGGGCGATGACATTGAGACTGCGGATCTTGGTCAGCTGGTTGATGACTTCGTCGTGCAAGCCGAGTGTGAACAGTTCGTGATCGGAAGTGGCGTCATCCAGCGTAGTGAATGGCAACACCGCAATTGAATTGCTGATGACTTCATTGGAGACAGGAGCCGGTGCGGTGGTGAGCGTTGGCGCGGCTGTCGCCTCGCGACCCTGCGAAGGCAGGTCACGCAACAGCAGGAGCATGGCACTCAGCAGCATCATCACCACAATGAAGGTCAGCACGGAGGTGGTCGGGAACTTTGCTCTCGCAGCAGCCGCGACGGCAGGTTCAATGGCGGGAGCAGATTCTGTCTGCGTCGGTTCATTGGTTGATTGCGCAATGACTTCCACCGGCGCCACAAAGCAGTAGCCACGGCCCGGGATCGTCAGGATGAAGTTGTTCTCTGTCTTCGAGTCACCCAGCGCGCGGCGCAGCGTGAAGATGGCCTGATTGAGATTGTTCTCTTCAACGACAACGTTCGGCCACACCGCATCCATCAACTGCGACTTCGACAGCGTCTCGCCCTGGTGTTCGAGCAAGACCAGCAAGGTATCGAACGCGCGCGACGTCAGCGCGACTGTCTGTCCGTCGGGACTGAACAGGCGGCGCTGGCGGGTATTGAGTCTGAAGCCGTGAAACCGGTATTCGAGCGGGGTTTCACTTGCGGTGGAAGTCATAGGCGGATTCTGGTTCGTTGCCTCACTGCAGGCCGGGGCAGTCTATCTTATTTGAGGGGGCAAAAAGAAACGGGCCTGTCTCGCAACAGGCCCGTTTGGGTTACTTCGGTCGAGCAAGGATCAGAAGTCGACGGTGACACCCACGGTGTAGCGACGTCCCAGCAAACTTCCCACTACGCCGTTACCGACTGCCTGGCCGCCGTTGCCGGTGGCATCAGGTCCCAGACTGCCGAGGTTGGGCAGTGGATCTTCGTTGGTAATGTTGTTGACAGTCAGGAACGTATTCAACGTGTGCTCGCCGCGTACCTCGAAGCTGTAACGCAAGCTGCCATCCAGCAAGGTCTGCGACGGAATGCTGTTCTCGGCCACGTCGTAACGCACGCGACCGAGCGCCGCCTGGAAGACGTTGACGTTGTAGCTCTGTGTCGTCTTGCCTTCGTAACGCGCCTGCAGACTGGCTGAGAAGGGGCCGCGTACGTAGGTAGTCGACAGCATGTTGTTCCAGTCCGGCGCGCCGTAGAGGCCGTCACGTTGCGTGACAAGACCGACGCTGTTGCGGCTGGTGTTGTGCTGCAGATGACTGCCGAGGTAACGCATGTTGAGAGTTTCGCCACCACCGAACAGGTTGATGTCGGTGCGGTAGGCCACTTCAAAGTCGATTCCCTGGGCTTCTACCGAGTTGATGTTGACGAACACATCATTGATCAGCGAGATGCGGTTGGTGCCGGGGCGAACCGGACTGACCACACCGTCACGTACGATCAAAGCGCAGGCATCAATGTCGCCATTGAGATAGCAGTTGCGCAGGATGGTAGTGGTGCCCAGCTGGTTGATGTTGTCCTGCACGTCGACGTTGTACCAGTCAGCAGACAACTGCAGGCCATCCAGCCAACCCGGTTGATAGACAACACCGGCTGTGAAGGTTTTCGCTTGCTCCGGTTTTACGGTGGGGTTACCACCGGTCACCACGTTGATGCCGTAGGTGGAAGCAGCAGCGCCGGTGGGGTCTTCCAGGTAGTCGATTGCGGTGCCGGCGGAACCGGAACGGTCGTAGCGCTCGCCAAGGTTGGCGGCGCGCACGTCCTGCGACACGGTGCCGCGCATACGCACTTCATCGGTAATGCGCCAATCAAGACCAATCTTCCATGACCATACATCACCTGAACCATCATAAGCCGCCCAACGTGCCGCGAGGTTGGCGTTAAGCGCTTGTACAAACGGCACCTCCTTCAACAGCGGCACGTTGAACTCGGTGAAGGCTTCGCGCACCTTGAATGAGCCGATCGCGAACGACACCTTGGAGAACTGGATTTCCGAGGTGTTGGTGGAATCAGCCACCGGCACGCCGCGAATGCCCAGTGCCGTGTTATTGCCTGCGACCGGGCGCGCCGTCAGGATGTTCGCAGTCGGGTTGCCCTGCGAGGCCTGGATGTATTGCACAAAACTTTCCTGGCGCCAGTCATAACCCACGGCCATCGAGATGGGACCTGCGCCAAAGCCTTCGAAGATTTCACCGTTGGCCGCAATCTCGAACACTTCCTGCTGCAGCTTCTGGATGCGACGTTTCGCGCTGTCACCGACATAGCTGTAGGGAATGGTGCGACCATCGGGCAGCCAGCCCTGCGTGTTGACGGCAATGCCTTCGTCAAAGCCGGTCACCCAATCGATCGACGCCGCCGAGGCGCGACCACGGCCGAAGATGTTGAATGGCGCGCAATCGGAGTACTGACCTGAGGTTCTCGTCACGTTGCAAACGATCTTGCCGGAAGCATCTGTCACTGCATCAGCCGCCAGATAGATGCGGTCGATACGAATGCCGTCATCCTGTGCACTGTCCGATGTGTTGAAACCCTTCTGCAGATAACCGTCAACCACCCAGCCGTTGAAGAAGCCATCGCTGTCGATGTCGAGCGAGAAGCCGCTGGTGATCGACTTCATCTCGGTGGCGTTGCTGTTGTAGCCAATTGCCACATCCGAGCTGTGACCGATGCGACCGACGTTGACGCTGGCAATGTTATTGGCCGTCATCAGCTGCTGGATGTTGGCGGGCAGGAACGGATTGCCACTGAAGATCTGGAAGTAGCGGGGCGGGGCGCTGTTGATGCCGCCGAACAGGCCGCGGTTGCCGCGCGCTTCTGTGAACAGATCG
>JAZKEH010000387.1:0-5182 GCA_040387155.1 Pseudomonadota bacterium
GCATGTATCCGTTTTGCAGCGACTATAAAGTGCCGATCCAGGGCTTTATTGATCGCTTGAATACCCTCCAGGGTTTACGCGTTGTGACAACAGCAACCGCGACGATGGTGGTCGGTGAATTCGACGCCGTTATGAAAGCCTTCAGTGACATGCTGGAGTGGAGTTACCGCACTTACGGCCGCGCGGTGTATGTCACCAAATTCATTCCTGACTACAACCCTGACTGATGCAAGCGCTGCTGGATTCCCTGTTGTCACTCGAAGGCGTCGCTGTGGTGCTGGCGCTGGCCTACCTGTTGCTGGCGGCGCGGGAAAGTCTATGGTGCTGGTTGTGTGCGCTGATCAGCTCGGCCATCTATATGTGGCTGATGTGGGAAGCGAAGCTCTACATGGAAACGGTACTGAATTTTTTCTATGTGGTGATGGCGGTGCTCGGTTGGTGGCAATGGAAGCCGACTGCAGTGGGCAAACCCCAGCGAGCCATTGTCAGTATGCGCTGGTCGCAGCATGCAATCTGTATCGGGGTGACGCTGGCGTTGACGCTGGTCAATGGCTGGCTGATACAGCGCTTTACCGATGCCGCCTGGCCCTTTGTTGATTCCTTTATCAGTTGGGGCTGTGTTGTCACAACAGTGCTGGTTGTCCGCAAGGTGCTGGAAAACTGGCTGTACTGGATCGTGCTGGACGGCCTCGCCGTCGTCGTTTATCTCGATCGCGAGCTCTATCTGACGGCGCTATTGTTTGCAGGCTATGTCGTTATCGTTGTCTTCGGCTATTTCAAATGGCGACGGGAATACCTGGCGGCGGCGTCCCCCCGAATGAGTGGTATACAGCCCTGATCACGCTCTCTACGCTTTACCGCATCCTGGTTTGGCTAATTGGAGATGCCGACGATGCGTGCTGTGCTGAAGTCTTCCCTGCTCAAAAGTTCCATCATTGCCGTGCTGGCGACCACCACGCTGTTGAGTGTTGAAGCCCAGGCGCAGTTCAAGCCCAAGTTCTATCCCGAGTGCTACACCGCGCTTGATGAGGCGCGCACGCTGGTGCCCAAACCGCCGATGGATATTGCGAAAGGACTGGGTTCGGCGACCAAGGTGGCCGGTATTGCCAGCAGCATTGGTGGCCTTGCGGGTTTCGGTGGTTTTGGCGGCAGCACGTTGAAAGCGGCGCAGACAATCAACACCGTGAACCAGTACTCCGGTCTTGTTGCCGATGTGCAGGCGTTTACGTCGGCAATGCAAACTGAATTTCCGGACTTGGGTCTGCGCCTTAGTGCTTATGGTACCCAGTTGGGATCCGATACTGATTTGTTGACCCAGGCCAGCGACAAGGTCGCCACCGGCCAACAGTGTTATCGCACGGCGTATGAAACACTGGCGATGGCTTCTGTCAGCGGCGAGCTGAAGGAGCGCGACGTCAAGAAACAACACGAAGAGATCACCAAGGGCATGGCGTTCGCTGCAGAAATTCTGACGGATGCGCAGGGACGTTCCAGTATCAACGTGAAGTCCTATAACGAAATGCTGCAGTTGGAAACCGGTAATGCTGGCATTGATCTGGGTGGCTTATTGTCGCTGGCGCAGAGCTCGGGTGTGGCGCCTTCGGCATCATCAGCGCTTGATCTGACGAAGGTGACGGGTGATTACGAAACGCTGGGCAGGGTATCGGCGTTGAGTGCGCTGCTCGGACCGAATGCTTCTATTCCGAATCAGGTGGCAACTACTGGCACGGCGACGGTAGATCCAGCGGTGTTGAAAGGATTGGTGGATGCCGGTGCAACCAGTTCACGTTATCTCGCCATCAACCAACAGCTTGGCGCTGCGATGGTCCAGCAAGGTGAGTTGGCGATGTATCTGGGCAAGGTGCCGTTGTCGAAGTAGTGGTGATAGTGGCTGGTGGGCTGGTCGTGAACAACGATCAGCTCAAGGCTTTACACTATCAAGCTGTTTGACGTATTCAATCAACGCTGTGATTTCCGGCTCGCTGAGAAAGTAGCGGCCCATTACGTTGGGGAAATTCACGACGACTTTGGCGCCGGGTTCCTGCAACGATTCACGGAAGTATTCTTCATCCACGACAGCGGTGCGATCGCGATTCAGCTGTTCTGTGCGTCCCCACATGTCTACCCAGCTGGGTCCTACTCCGGGACTGCCATCCACCGTGTGGCATGCCACACAACCAAGATCAGTCGAATACTGTTGTCCCTGCATGGCCAGCGCCGAATTGAACTGCAGATCGCGCGCATCATCATTGAGGCGATAAATCGCCACGCTGCCGAACGACAGCATGCTGATGAGAACGACACCAACAGCGATGTCGAGCAGATAACGTTTGGGGTGATGGATGATGTTCATGCGTAAGGGTACATAAAGCGCCTGCGGCGTTCGGAGTTACAGCTGCTGAACTGCGCTCATTACCGGTGGCAAAGTGCTTGGTAGTTCATGAAAAGAAAAAAGCTGGCTGTCCAGGACAGCCAGCTTTCCGGTTTGGATCAATACTGCTTACAGTGCTTTGCCGTGCTTCGCCAGGTAGGAAGCAACACCGGCAGCATCCGGCTTCATGCCTTCATCGCCTTTGTTCCAGCCGGCTGGGCAAACTTCACCGTGTTCTTCGGAGAACTGCAGCGCGTCGACCATGCGCAACATTTCATCAACGTTGCGGCCCAGTGGCAGGTTGTTGATAACCATGTGCTGGATAACGCCGGCTTTGTCGAGCAGGAAGGAGCCGCGCAGGGCAACGCCAGCCTGTGGATGTTCAACACCGAAAGCCTTGGTGATTTCGTGCTTCACGTCAGCTACCAGCGGGAATGCGATGGCGCCGATGCCGCCGTTGTCGAGTGCGGTGTTGCGCCAGGCGGAGTGGGTGAACTGCGAGTCAATCGATACGCCGATAACCTGTACGCCGCGCTTCTTGAATTCTTCAACGCGGCTGTTGTGCGCCAGAATTTCGGAAGGGCAGACGAAGGTGAAGTCGAGCGGGTAGAAGAAGATGACAACGTATTTGCCGTTGTAGTCGGACAGCGAGAAATTGTCCTTGATGGAACCATCGGGCATCACAGCCGATGCAGTGAAATTGGGGGCTTTCTGGCAAACAAACGCGCTCATGGCGAACTCCTGTTTTTAGTGGGGAAAGGGGATTGGTAACAAACGTTTATTACCAAAAGGGAAGCTGATTCCGGCCTGCAAATATGCAGGCACAGGCAGTGATTTGCAAGGCGAGGCAAGGCGTAAAGCGGGGGAGTATCAGGGGACTGGCAGCGGCGTGATCGCCGCTGCCGAAAGTCCCTGATTTATGTGTCGGAATTGTGCTCTTGAGAGTGCGCGAATGCGTGGACGCTCACTCGTCCATTTTTGCCTGCTGGTAGTTCTGGATGCCTACTTTCTCGATCAGGGACAACTGCGTTTCCAGCCAGTCCACGTGCTCTTCTTCGCCTTCCAGAATGTCTTCCAGCAACTCCTTGGTGACGTAATCGCGAATGCTGTCGGCAAAGGCAATGGCCACTTTGAGGTCGGGAATGGCGCGCATTTCCACCGCCAGGTCGCTGCGCAACATTTCGACGGTATCTTCGCCGATGTGCAATTTGCCGAGATCCTGCAGGTTGGGCAGGCCTTCAAGGAACAGGATGCGTTCGATGAGTTTGTCGGCATGCTTCATCTCATCAATGCTTTCCTTGTGGGTGATGCTCGCGAGTTCTTTCAGGCCCCAGTCCTTGAACATCTTGGCGTGCAGGAAGTATTGGTTGATGGCGACCAGCTCGTTGCCGAGGATCTTGTTGAGGTGGGCAATCATTTGTTTATCGCCTTGCATGGGGAACTCCTTGCTGTGCTGACTAGAGGGTTGAGCGGACGCTTGTCCGGACTCTTTTTTTGACGGGCCAATTGTGAGCCTGCCCGGGGAATCGAGTCCAGCAAAATTTCACTAAGCATTTGATTTTGTTGAATAACTACAAGCAAGAACGCTTATCGTTACTCTTTGTGTTCGCGGCTTGCGATCGTGGGCCGCTATTCGACAAAAAGTGGCGTCATGTCTACACCCAGCCAGGTTTTTGTATTCGAAGGATCGGCGCCGGCAGCTACCAGCAGAGCAAACAGCAAATACATGCCTGCGGGCTCTTTGCCAGTGAATACATGCTCGACATCGTGCCCAAACAGCTCTGTCGTCGTGATGGTGGCTGCTGTCCCCATGTTGATGCCTTTCAACAAGGGCGACATTCCCGTTTGCAGGGCAGGCCCGGTCGCAGCGTTGATCCAGGTAGTGGTCCCCGTACCCCCAGGCCGAATGACGCCAAAATAGAGATCAACCTGGATTTTCAGAGCGTCGGCCGGAATCCGGATATTTGCACTCAGGGAATGAGCCATGCCGTTCAGGCGCGCCGCATGTACTGGAGCCCCAACCGGTGTTGTGACCTGCACCGAAATCTCCGGCGCCGGAGCCAGTGCCAGGGTTGATAGTTCGCTGACTGATGGAGCGAGTGCAGAAAAGTAAATCGGGTAATGAAAGTCTTTGCCCTCCTGGCGTATCAGAAACAGCGTTACCGGCACGCCGGCGGCCATCGGCGCCGTCAACGTATTGGCATGTTTGACGATTGCTGTCGGCGCCACTCCTTTTTCGACCCGGCCTATTTGCCCTTTGATCACCCGGTCTTCCGATCCCGGATAAATCGCCGGAATGTCTTCCAACGGGATAAAGATGACGATTGATTCAGCCAACTCTTGGGGCGGTGGGCCACCGGCGATTGAAGCTGCTGGCGGAATGAAGGGGGCGACCGGAAGGTTCTGTGCCTGAACGGTCAGTGCGAGTGCCAAGGCGATGACTGCCGTAATCCAATGGTATCCCCGCATGGCGCGCCTCCTGGCTCTGTCAGTTCGTTTGGGCCCGCTGGAAGATAGGACTCGGTAAAGCGGCCTGTCAAAGGTGTTTTTGTTATTCAGAGGGCAAAACAATGTGACAGGACCGTGACTGCCGGGGTTCCTGAATACACAAACAGAAGAGGGTAGAGGTTGCTCAGGCCGCAGGGGCGAACAGCTGCTTTTTGACAGTCGTCTCAACGATCGACTTGGCCATCTGGCAGCATTTGCCGCACTGCGTGGCGACGCCGAGTTGACGACGGATTTCAGCGAAGGAAGTAGCGCCTTCATTGATGGTTTCGCGGATTTGACGGTCGGTTACAGCTTTGCAGAGGC
>JAZKEH010000388.1:0-2096 GCA_040387155.1 Pseudomonadota bacterium
CGGCTCTGTCAGGTAGGCGCCAGTGGTCGCGCGGCCCGACTTCGGCATCATGTTGGTATAGCCACCGATCTTGCCCATGCCATAGAGCGGCGACGGCGGACCTTTCACGACTTCGATATTGTCCATGGCCGCCAGCACGCTGCGCGCATGGCCCTGCAGGTTGAGACGTTTCATGCCGCGAAAATAGGTATCGGCAGAAACGTTCCTGACATCGATCGAGCCCTGGATACCAAAACGTGTTGTCGTGAACACACCGGGAATGAAGCGCACCAGATCTTCCACCGCAGACAAACCAAACAGGTCAATTGCTTCCTGACTCAAACTGGAAATGGCGCGCGGCGTTTCAATGATGGGTTTGCTGAAGCCGAAAGATGAAAGGCTGGGAGCACTCGGCAGCACTCCCATGCCGGAATCCCGCACCACAAAGGAATCGAGATCGACTACTTCCTCTTCGACCTCCTGTGCAGCGACCTGCATGCCTTGCAGCGCCAGCAGCACCGCTACCGACAACAGGTTGAATCTTTTTCTGGTACAGACTGCGATTCGGGCGTTGGACTTGAGCATCGTCGATCTCCTGTGCAAGAAAACATTGTCAATCTTGCAGACAGAGACGAATTAAAGTGATGAGCACCCTACTAAGGCGCGTTATTTAATTTGGAATTCGATTGAAAAGAAGAGGGATAAAAAACGTCGTGGCGGCGATCAGTGCTGATCTTTCATCAGCACGAACAACGCGTGACTGATGTGCTTTTCCACCATTTTTACCGAGATTTTGCAGTGCTCTGCAATTTTCGGATAGGTCATGCCATGCATGCGGCTCAACAGAAATACCTGGCGGCACTTCGGCGGCAGCAGTTCGATTGCCTGCAAGGCTTGCTGATAGGAATCGGCACTCTCGATGACTTGCTCGACGGAAGGTTCGCGCGAGGGAATGTCGTCTTCTTCAATATCGATGGTGGAGTGTAGATGACGACGACGCGCCTTGCTCATGCGCTCCTGATCGCAGGCGGCATTGGCAGCAACCCGGTACAGCATCGATTTCTGGCAGACAATGTGATCGGCGCCCTCATACTTCATCAATCTGATGAAGGTTTCCTGCGCCACGTCGTCGGCGTCATCGGCGACTGACAGCCGTTGGCGCAGCCATGCCAGCAGCGGACGATGGTATTGCTGGAACAGGCTGCGTACTGACAGCAGTTCACCGGCAGCTTTGCCTGGTTGGTAAGCGAGTTCCTCAATTTCAGTTGCCATACAGTTCAACCGGCTTCTGTGATGCCAACCGGATATGAGCAAGCTCTGTGCCATCCAGCTGAAAACACCTTACCAGCGTAAGAATAGCGGGAACGTATAGCGTTTTTCAGAAGTCTCTGCGGGATGAACCAGAAAAACAGGCACGTAATTAGTGCGAGAGGAAAATTTCAGCGCGCTATTTCAGCGCGTGCCAGCAAGGTGAGGAGTGGGAAGGAAACGTGCTGGCGTGAACGAATGGAGCCCAAAGAAAAATCCCCCCTGGCGCCAGGAGACACCAGGAGGGATTCGTCCACGAGCGTACTGCGTTACTTCTTCAGCGGCCCGAAGTCTGGCGGTGGCACGCGATGCTGGGTGGCGGATTCGTACGCCGACGCAATCTTGATCACGTCAGGTTCGGTGCCGGGACCGCCCCACACCATCAAGCTGATCGGCATGGGCACTGGCAGCATGCTGCGCTCAGTGCCGGTCACGGCGATGTAGCGCGTCTTGTCGGCGCTGAGCTGATACTGCGGCTCATACACGATCTGGTTGTAACCGGCAGGCACATCAATTTCGGGACCACCGAGCAGCGCCGTGAACTGCGCGCAGCAACTGGCAGTACCGCGATTGTCGATGCCGGGTTCACCGGGACCCCCAATCTTGTAGTGGGGCAATGTCACTTCCGGATTGACGAAGGCATCGATGTCGTTTTCTTCCATCACCTTCAGCACCACCATGCGCAACGCCGTTTGCATCTTGATGTAGCTCATCATGTCGGGCGTGCCGCGCAAATCCTGCACGCCAATCGCGTTGACGGATTCAGCACGATGCTCTTCGTCCTGGAACTTGGAATTGGCGACGAAGGT
>JAZKEH010000388.1:2196-4086 GCA_040387155.1 Pseudomonadota bacterium
CCCTTGAATTGCGGATCATAGGATTGCACGAGCTCGGCACCGAGCTTGTCGCGCAGCACGGTTTTCACTTCGTTGTTGATCTGGTCGACGATGGCGCCGTCATTCAACGTGTGCTTCACCATGAACTCGCGCACGAGTGCGATACGCATGCCTTTCAGCGGTTTGTCAGCGACTTCTGATTTACTCACCAGGAAGCTGGCGTACGGCTCGTCGGGAATAACACGCAGCGGCAACACCGTATGAATGTCACGTTCCTTGTAGCCCTTGATTGCATCGAGCACGACCGCAGCGTCTTCGACCGAACGACAATGGATACCAGCCCTGTCACCCAGCCGCTGACTGTTCATGCCACCGTGCATCATGATGCCCTTGGTGGTGAGGAAGTTGACGACGTTGTTGCGGGAAGCGGGACCTTTGCATGAGGCACTGCCCTGCTCGCAAATCGAGCACGACACCATGTTGGCAGAGACTGACACGCCTGAGCCTGAGCTGGTGCCGCGCGTAACCCTTTCGGTGTCGTACGGATTGCACGGCTGACCGCCATATTGGGAATACGCATAGTTGCCGTCGGGCAGGTAGGTGTCCGGCTGCTCTTCACCATCAAAACCAAGACCGGTGCGTGCCGCAGTAGCAACACCGAACATGATCGCGCCTGCCTGCTTGAGCTTGCCGATATCCGGCGAATCTTCCTTCGGGGCGTCCATCGCAAAATTGACGTCGTTACCGCCGGTGGCGCGCATCTCGGTGGCGTCGTACCAATTCTTGTAGGAGAAGGCGACGCAATAGAGCGGCATCTTGTCCAACGGCGGATTGCGACCGTACTGTTTGTCGTATTGACGTGCGAGTTCAACGGCATCCGGTTGTTTGCGGAAGGCATCGCATTCCGCAGGGCAATGCGCTGGCAACGCACCTGTACTCGGGTCTGCGTCACACTCAGCCTTGCATGACAGCGAACGTTCGCCGCGCTTGTTGATCGTCTCCAACGCATTCAACTGACCGGCATGGGGAATGCCCACGCGCATGCCGAACTGTTGCTGGATGGAAGGATCGGAAATTGTCGGTTCCATACGGCCGAGGTCCAGCGGCTTGCCCTTGTACTGATCCACATCGGGCAGCACGTCGGACACTGGCACGGTCTGCGTAGGAAATTTGACTACCTCGCCAACGCGTAGATTGCCGAAGGCTTGTGGAATCGGCTTGCCATCGGCGGTGACCAGCGCCGTGCAGGCGCCGTTATAGGCCTTCGTGCGCGCAAGGTAGGCTTCGACCACATCTTCACAAGTGGTTGAGCCGTCCTTGATCGCGGCATGCAGCTCGCGAATCCTTACTTCCTCTACGGCAAATTCACTTTCCTGCGCCGTTACAAATCCGCTGACGATCATGGCAGCCAGCAGCACTGCACGGCCACCATACCGGTGTAATCCACCTGTATTTCGGTTCTCGCGTGTCATTGTCATCACATTGCTCCAGTTCCGGGTAGATGCTGAAATTCCGCTGTGCTGCAAGGACACCAGAGAATGCCGGTCACCCTTGTAGATGCAGTCGATTCCGGACAATAGACGGGAGCTCACAGTGCATACCCTACCCTCTGCTGTTGAGCGACTCGCAAAAAGTGCCGCAGCTCGCCGACACCGGCTACAATCGAGGCAGCGGCAATGACGTTACAAAGAGGCAAGCGGTGGTGAAATCTTCCAGACTGGCGACGGGCATGGTGCTGCTGACTGCGGTGTTGGTGGCGAGCGTTGCCTATGGCCAGCGCTTCCGCCGCCAACAGATCGCCCAGAACGATCCACCTGCCACCGAGTTCATCGCCGCCCGCTGGCACTTCGGCACCAATGGCGCGATCGGTCATATGGGCTGGTCGCACAACTACCCGCAATCTGATCGTCA
>JAZKEH010000389.1:0-2124 GCA_040387155.1 Pseudomonadota bacterium
TCACTGGCAGAAGGATGAGTGGGTGCAGTTCAACTTCGGCAGCTACCCGCCGGTAAAACTGCCACTGGCCAGCGCGCACGGCTTCCATGCCGATCGCGATCTGCGCAGTCTGGTTGTGCAGTCGCTCGTGTAACGACGCGATCAGTTATCAATCTTTTCCGTGATGCGGTACCTGCCGAACTGGAACGCCATCGTGCTCTTGCCAATTTCGCGCAGAAACGTCAGCAGACCATAGCTGAGACAGCCAAGCGCAATCATGAAGAAGGCAGCGATGACGGAACCCATGCGGATGTCGAACAGCGCATCGAGAAACAGAAAGATGATGACGAAGCAGACGAATATTCATCTCCTTCAAACGGCGACCACGATCAATGATGCGACCAAGTCGCGTGCTGAGCACACTGAGCGCACCGCTGATCGCTGTCAGCAGGAACACAGGCGCCACCGCCAGTTCAATAACCCGTGCGATGTCGCCAGTGACAAATACCGATTCCATCTGCTCAGCCTCATTGGTGTTTTGTTTTCAGCTGTCTTGTTTCAACCGTAGTGGTTCAGCCGCGCCCGTCTTTCGCAATCAGTGGTGATGGCCACCTTCGCCATGCACATGACCGTGATGCAGCTCTTCCGTGGAAGCTTCACGTACCGTCACCACTTCGATGTCGAATATCAGCGTCTTGCCGGCCATCGGATGGTTGGTATCCACGGTAGCCATCGTGTGGCCAACCTTCAATATGGTTACCTGCTGATGGCCCTGCGGCGTCTGGATAACAGCCTGCATGCCAGGCTCCCATTTCTTGGAACCTTTCAGCTGGCTGAGCGGCACGCGCAATTCGCTGTCGGGCTGGAGCTCACCGAAAGCCATGTCGGGCGTCAGCGTTGCAGTGAATTTGTCACCGGCATTCCTGCCTTCGAGCGCTTGCTCAAGACCTGGCAGCAGGGAATTGTGGCCGTGCAGATAGGTCATTGGATCGCCAGTGCTGGAGTCTTCCAGCTGGGCGCCCTTTTCGTCTTTGAGTACGTAATGAAACTGGGCCACCATGTTGTCGGTAATGGGCATGTCGAAATCCGTCATGATTGAAGTTGGAAAGTCGCAATTCTCCCAGAATTCCTATTCAGCTGCACTGGGCATATCATGCCGCAATCATTGGCTGCATTCCGTGCAGCCACCCAGCACACCTACGGTCGTTGACGTGCGTCGTCTGAAAGAAGCCAACATAATTCGTACTGTATGGGTGCCTGTAATTCTGGCCTTGGGCGCTGCCGTGCTGGCCTGGTGGCACCAGGACTGGCCGCTGTATTCGATGTTCGTTGTCATCTGTTATCTGTTCGGTTTACAGATGCAGCGCAACGAGCAATTGCTGCGCTTCAACCAGGAACAGGAAGCCGCCGTCAAGGAAGCCCGCCGCAAGCATGACGAAGAACGGTTGCGCACCGCCCTGCTGTCTTCTGTTTCGCACGATCTGAAAACCCCGCTGGTAACCATGCTCGGTGCAGCGACTTCACTGCGTGATCTGCAAAAAGATCTCAGTGATGCCGATCGCGCCGAACTGCTCAGCTCCATCATCAGTGAGACGCGCAGGCTCGAGTCCTATATCCAGAACCTGCTCGACATGACACGACTCGGTCATGGCAAGTTGTCATTGAGTCGCGGCTGGGTCAGCGTGTCGGAGATCTACAACGTCGTCAGCAAGCGCATCCTGCGTCAGTTCCCCCAGCAGGACGTGCAACTCGACGTGCTGAATGCCCTGCCGCCCTTGCACGTGCATGCGGCACTGATTGAGCAGGGTCTTTTCAACGGCATCGAAAATGCCTGCAAGGCCGGCGGTGCCGGCAACAAGGTCCTGGTGCAGGCAAGCTCCGAAGTATTGCCCGATGACCAGGGTCAGTTGATCACGATCAGGATCTGCGATCGCGGACCCGGCCTGCCACCCGACCAGTGGGAACCGGTGTTCGACCAGTTCTATACCTTCAACCAGGGTGATCGTTACGAAAAAGGGACGGGGTTGGGCCTCAGCATCTGTCGCAGCATCTTTCGCGTGCACGGCGGTGACGCGAAAATTGTCGTGCCGCCGCCGGGCTATCACCATTCCCTGCAACTGGTGTTGCCGGCGCTGGATCCCAGCA
>JAZKEH010000390.1:0-2718 GCA_040387155.1 Pseudomonadota bacterium
CGCCACGCGGCCGGGGTGGCCGGTTACGATAACCGGATCGCCTGGGTGCACCGTCTGCGCCGAAATACCGGCAGCGCCGAGCTGCGTTGAGCCCTGCCATTCGATGGCGTAGCGCTTCTCGACACCGGCGCTGTCCTTGGCAAGTACGTGCACCACGGAATGCGGATTGCGGTACTGGAACTGCACGACCTTGCCTTCGATCGTCACTTCCTTGTCGGAGTCGTACACGGCAGCGAACGAGTGGTGCGACTGCGCCGGCGTGGCCGTCAGCGCGGCCGCTAGCAGTGTCGCCAGCGATAGAGCTTTACCTTTCATGTGGATTTTCTCCGGGTGGTTCTTCTCAATGTGGGTCTTCTCAATGTGGTTCTTCTCAATACGTTACTGGGCGGCTTCGCGCTGGATGAGCGAGGCCTGCATGCATTCAGAAACGACATCCCAGAAACGCAGGTAGCGAGCATTGCCCATCACGAAGGGATGAGCAGCGCCCTGTGCGCGCGTAGCAAGCGCAGCGATGCGGCCGGGAGTGTCGTCGAAGATCGGGTGGTTCTGGATTTCAACATCGACCTGCAACTCTTGCGCGACTTCGCGGTAATGCGCGATCGACTCGATGTATTGCTTTAGCGCAGGCAGCTGCACGAAGCCGGCGGCGAGTACGGTGCCGCCGAAAAGTCCGGCCGTGTGTTTGGTGGCGCCATCCTGCACAGGAAAGATGAAGGCCAGTGAGCCGGGGGTGTGACCGGGAATCGCCACTGGCGTGATCGTGGTATCGCCGACAACGAGTGGCTCACCTTCCCTGATGATCAGATCGCGTGTGGGTTTCGCGATCTCGCCGAACAACTGGCTCGGACGTTCCGCGGCGATAGTGTCCCAGTCCGCCGCTGTAGTGCCGATGCGTGCGCCCTGCTGCTGCAGCGCAGCCGCGCCGCCGTAGTGATCGTTGTGGCCATGGCCGAGCAGCACATACTTGATGTCGGCAGGATCAAGGCCGAGTGTCTTGAGGCCTGGCAGAATGATCTTGTCGAGATCGCCGGGATGCCCGGCATCAAGCAGCACGATGCCGTCAGATGTCGTGATGGCATACACAACCGATTCGGAATTACCGACTGCATACAGATTGTCGAACAGCTTTACCGGCGTCAGCGGCGGTGCCGAGAAATTGTTGGGACGGGCGTTGCCGGGCACGCAGAAAAAGTTGAAGGGAACCTGCAGGTCAGTGCCAGCGATAGCTTTCGCCGCGTCGATATGGAGTTGCGCGGCGGGTGTCGGCGGCGCGGGGGGCGGAGGTTGTGCTACTGCCAGTGTGGCGCCAACCCACAGGCTGGCCGCGAATACGCGCAAAAGGCTGCGAGACATACGCACTGTCGGAATCCCCTTTAATTGTTTTTATCAGCGGCGGGAATGCTGCAGCAAGGCAAGGGAGAGCGGAAATTGTCAGTGTGGATGGCAGGTATTGATGCAGTGGATGCCTGGCGGAGTTGCCAGCGCATCAGACTGTGGCAATGTCAGACTGTTACTGCATCAGAGTGGTGTGTGAGGCTGTGGCTCCGTGAGGACGTGGCTCTGTCAGAGCGCGGCAGCGATGGAGGCAATCTGCTCGCGCATCCACATGTGCGGCTGACTCTGGGTGAAACGCGGATTCCACACCAGTCTTTCCGCCAGCGGCGGCACGTCGAGCGGAATGTCGAGCAGCCGGATGCCCGCGGCTACGCGCAGGCGCTCGGCCAGACGCCGCGGCACCATCGACAGCATGGCGGTGCCCTGCAGCAAAAAGGGTGCGTTCGTCATGCTAGCGGTAGTCGCTACGATGTTACGCCGGTAACCCTTGCGCAGCAGGTGTTCGTCGGCCACTGAGGCATGACCTTCGTCGCCGATGTCGAACGCCATGTGCGGCTGTGCCATGAATTCTTCCAGTGTCAGCTGCGCACCGATCGACTCATGCTGATCCCACAGGATACAAACCCACGGATCCTGGAACAGATCCCGCGACGGCAGTGCCGTTTCGACGCCTTCCGGCATGATGCTGAAATCGATGTCGCCCTCGGCCAACCGCTCGCGCGCCGCCGTATCAAGCTTGACGAACTGCACCGAGATTCCCGGCGCGAGTTCCTGCAACCGGTTGACCAGCGGCGCCAGCATCAACATCACGGCATAGTCGGTAGCCGCAATGCGGAAGATCCGGCTGGCCGATTGTGGTTCAAATGCGCGCTTCGCGTTCAACAGATCATCGAGTTGTTGCAGGCATTGCCGTACCGGAATGGCAATTTCCTCTGCATACGCCGTTAACTCCAGCTGACGCCCGACCCGCACCAACAACTCGTCGTCGAAGGTATGGCGCAGTCTCGCCAGAGTGCTGCTCATCGCCGACTGACTCAGGCACAGCCGTTCGCCCGCACGCGTGACATTGCGCTCGATCAACAGCACATCGAGCGCTACCAGCAGATTGAGGTCTATTTGGCGAAGGTTCATGAGCGCAGCAACTTAGCGGGAATGGGGGGAAAGAACAATCCGCAGCTGCCGACTCATGGCGACTCTGTGGTCGCGACATCCAAGGCATAGAACTCATGCAACTTCGCCTGCAGCAACCGCTTGTCGGGCAAGCGAGTCTGATACTCGGCAATGAGTGCCGGCGACAACGAACGATTGAGCGCGTACTCAACCACTTCGTCATCCTTGCTGGCACACAGCAACACGCCCAGCGCAGGATTCTCGTGCGGCTTG
>JAZKEH010000391.1:0-6330 GCA_040387155.1 Pseudomonadota bacterium
GCATTGCTGAGCGTGATGCCGTCGCTGCGCTTGAAGACCAGCGTTCCGTTATTCGTAAGCGCGCCGTTGCCCAGCGTGCCGACGGCGCCGTTGTTGCCGACCTGCAGCGTGCCGCCCGCATTGATGGTGGTGCCGCCATAGCTGTTGCTGGCGGTCAGGATCAGCGTGCCCGTGCCCGCCTGAATCAGCGAGCCAGTGCCGCTGATGATGTTGCTGACCGTGATGCTGTCGCTGCGCTTGAAGGCCAGCGTCGCATTGTTGACGACAGCGCCGATGCCGAGCATGCCGGTGGTGGTGCCGTCACCCACCTGCAAGGTACCGGCACTGATGGTCGTGGTTCCGGTCCAGGCCGCGCTGGTGTTGAGGATGAGCGTCCCCGCGCCATTCTTGGTGAAATTGCCCGCGCCCGAGATTTCGGCACTGATCGTGCCACTGCCGGACAGGTTGTAAGTCAGCGTGGCGCCAGAAGCGACGGTGGTGGCACCCGTCCAGCCACTGTTGCTGGCGCCGTTCAGCGAAAGCGAGCCTTCATTCACCGCGATAAGCGCAGCGCCAAGGCTGCCCGCGTTGGCAAGAACGAAACTGCTGGCGCCGTTCTTGGTGATGGTTTCGAAATTCGAGACGGTGCCGGTGATGGTGCCCGTACCAGATACCCCCTGCAGGACCAACGCATCGGTTCCCGTGCCGGAATCAATGCCGCCATTCAGGGCCGCACCAGCATTGATCGTGAGCGTATCGTTGCCGCCGCCGAGAAAGACGTTGCCGTTGGTGATAGACGCGGCGCCCAGCGTGACCGTATCGGCGACCGCCGTCGTGGCGACAAGACCGATCGCGGTGTTGCCGGTGATGGTGCCGTCATTGACGATCGTGCTGGGCTTCACGCTGTTGGCGTAGATGGCATAATCGCCGCCGATGATCGTGCCGCTGTTGTTAACGGTCAGACCACTGGTGACGTACGTAGAGTCATAGGACGCGATGCCATAAAGATGCGCGTCTGTGGTTTTTATCGTGCCGGAGTTGGTGACGGTGCCGCCGCCATACAGCGCCAGGCCATGGCTCGCGCCGGTGATCATGCCGGCATTGGTCAGCGCCGTCGCATGGAAGGAAAGAACGCCGTATTTCTTTGTCCCGGTAATAACGCCGGTACTGGCATTGGTGATGATACTGGAATTGAGGGTAGCAAGGCCGTTGTAAAGTGTAATGCCATTGTTATCGCCGGTGATCGCCCCGGCATTCTGGATTTGCAGGGAATCGCCCTGGCTGTAGATAGCGTCCGCAGTCGTGCTGATGATCTGGCCGGTTGACAGGTTTTTCAGAACGCCCGTTATGAACCTGACCGCCGCGGTCTCGCCGCCGGACCTGATCGTGCCGGCATTCTCAATAAGATTGCCCACAGAACCGAGATAGGTCGTAACGATACCGTAACCGGTGCCACCCTGGATCAGGGCGCCAGCCCGGTTGTAAAGCGTGATGTCGTCTTCAACCATGACAGCCGTTTTGGCGGCCCGTATGATTCCGTAATTGTCGATCGTGGAGGTATAATAGCCGTAGATGCCGTTATACTGGCTGTCGATCACGCCGGTCGCCAGATTGTTAACAACACCGCCGGTCGATGCCAGCCTGTTCAGGACGACGCCAGTACCCTTCGATGTGATGGTGCCTGCGTTTTCAAGCGACAGATAGCCACCGGCATAAACACCGGCGGACTGAAAATCAGTATTGCTCACCGGGACAGCGCTGTCGGTGTTGATGATGCTGGCGCCCACGGCATTCACCACGGTCAGCTTGCCGGTGGAGCTGACGGCGCGGCCGCCCGTTGCACCGCCATGGGTGACGGTGCCCTGGTTGGTCAGATAGGCGTCTTCACCGATCGCGTCGATGGCAGCCGTGCTGGCGTTGGTCGTCACCGTGCCGGTGAGCAGGATACGCCCACTGGCGCCTGCGATCAGGCCACTCGCATAGGCGCTGCCGAAGGTCATGAAATTGCCGACCGTCTGCCCCATCACGCCGATCCGGCCACTGCCGGTATACGCCACGTTGAAGGTGGTGGCGGACGGCGTGTTCAGAACGATGCCGCCATTGTTGACCAGCCCGCCGGTCAAGGCACTGAACTGGGCGGCGGTGCCAATCAGGACGCCACCGGAAACGGTGGTGATTCCGGTCCAGGCCGGGCTGGCGTTCAGGGTGAGCGCGCCCACGCCCGACTTGGTGAAATTGCCCGCGCCGGTAATCGCGGACATGATCGTGCTGTTGCCCGACAGATTGTAGATCAGCGTCGCGCCCGAGGCGATGGTGGTGGCGCCTGTCCAGTTTGTGCTGATGCTGCCGCCCAGCGAGAGCGTGCCACCATTCACCGCTATGGTTGCAGGGATGGCTGTCGCGTTGGCGGGCCCCGCATTGGACAGAATGAAAGTGCTGGCGCCACTCTTGGTAATACTTTCGAACCGCAAGACCGTGCCGGTGATGGTGCCTGTGCCGGACGCACCCTGCAGGATCAGCGCATCGGTGCCCGTGCTGCCGTCGAGGTTGCCAGTCACGGTCGCGCCAGCATTGATCGTCAGCGTATCGTTGCCGCCGCCCAGAAAGATGTGGCCGTTGGTGATCGACGCAGCGCCCAGCGTGACTGTATCCGCAATAGCCGCCGTCGTGACGAGGCTGATCGCGGTGACGCCCGTGATCGTGCCGTTGTTGGTGATGGTGTTGCCGCGGGAGGCACTGTTGATCCAGATGCCAAAGTCACCACCAATAATCGTGCCGCTATTGTCAACGATCACGCCACCCGTCGTATCAATGGCGTAGATGCCGTAATTGTGCGCGTTGGTGGACTGGATGATGCCGCCAGCACGGTTGGTCACCGTGCCGCCGACCCCGATCAGCCTGATACCCCAATCGCCCTCGATGGTACCGCTATTGTCGATGGACGTACTGGAATTGAGATCGAGCGAATAGCCGGTGGAGGAAATCTTGGCGCCTGCAGCGTTGGTCACCGTCAGCAGGCCGCTGCCGGTAATGCTGTGGATGGCGGCAGCGCCGGTCGCCAGGATCTGGCCCGTATTGTTGATCGTTGCGGCAATACTTGCACGCACAGCGGGCGCCGCGGTCGTTGTGGTGCTGACCGTGCCGGCATTGGTGAGACTGGCGCCGGCCACACTAAGCGTGACGGCCGACGTGGCGTTGGCCGTCGTCAGCGTCTGGCCGCTGGTGACGGTGACCGTCTGCGCCACAGCGGGCCCGGCGGCGAACACCAAAGCCGCAAGCCCCACCGAACCCAGCAACTGCCGACGGACAAAATGCTTCTTATCAAGAGAAGACGTGATGGAACTCAAAGCACGCATACATCCGCCCCCCCGGCAGGCGGAATTCGTAACCACAGCTATTTGATAAGATTAAAAGCGCTCGCGATTAGCCCAATGACTGCAACACGCCGCCCCCAAAAGCGGCCATAGACGGTTCGTTTTCGTCGGAAAATCGAGCGAGAGCGATGAACGGGCAGCTTGACGGTCTCGTCATCGGCAAGTCAACGGGCGCGGTAGCTTTACCACGCGTTGGCAGGGTTAATTTCGCTGCAATTGCTCGTTTTTAATGGTGCGCGTTCGATTTCGTACATTCTGCCGCAGCCGGGGCGAGATCGGCCGCACGCCAGCTTCGTGCTGGCGGCGCGAAAGACTCAGCTCCAGCCCATGGCGGCCATGGCAAGGCCAGGCAGAAACGACCTCTGGCTCGTGTCCAGCGCGAAAATATCCACCTCGCTGCCGGGCGCCTATAATTCCGCATTCCCCGGGGTCGCCTGCACCCGAAACACGCCATATTCCATTTCGCTCACAATGGTGTCACGGGTTCAGCACCACAGGCGCGACGGATGACATCTGCCGCCGGTGACAGCGTAACCTACGGCCTTTACCGCAACAGCGCAGGCAACCAGCTATGGGGCAGCGCCGCATCAAGCCTGGGTGTCACCGGCACCGGCAGCGGCGCAAACCTTGCCCTTACCGTTTACGGCGTGGTGCCTGCGCAAGCCACGCCGAAACCGGGCGTCTATAGCGATCGGGTCGTGGCAACGATCACATACTGAGTGCGGCAATGGCGGGCGCGATTGCCGTAGCTCGCTATCGTCCGGTCAAACGGCGGCTGATTGCCTTGGTTGTTCGGGAAGGCAACAGCTTCATGGAGAGAATGAAGCCCGCCAGCACCAGGCATACCGAATTGGACGCGACCAACGGCCATTGGCGCAGCAACGCGCCATAGACAACCCAGAGTGCGAAAGCCGCGACCGTCACAATGTACATGCCCGCGGAAATATCAGACGTCTTTCCGCTGCGGATGATCTTGAGTGCTTGCGGCGCAAAACTGATCGTGGATGCCAGTGCGGCGGCGCTCCCGATGGCCACGACGAGATTCATTCAGGCCTCCATGAGCAGGGAGGAAATCTCCCAGTATGGGCACTGGTTCCCCGCATAAATCTGCAATGCGATGGGCCTTGGCCCACGACCTGTCGCACGGGATACGCCAGGAAGAATGCCGTCGATCTAAGGTCGCGGTTTAGGTTCCGCACGAACCTATGTTGGAACGATTTCGTACATTCTGCATTACATCCCCCTAGATGGGGGCCATAATGCGAGCGGACGAACTCAGGAAGCAGGCAGGCTTTTGTCGGAGCCGGACCCTGGAAATCCGGGGCGCGGCGGCGGCGATTAATGATCCCAGATGCCTGATGGCGCTGTTGGGGCTGGCCGAGGCCTATGAATCCCGCGCCATGACGCTGGAAGGCCGCTTGGGACCTGCCCGGATCGCCGGGATGTTGCCACGCTGAACCACCGCCAGCGCTAGGAGGAGAAAGTGCGGTCGTCGTTGCAGACGGAACCCGTTCCACGGCCAAACGTTATCGAGCGCTTAGGCACGCGCCCACCCGGGCTATTTCGGGTCATCATCAATTTCGGCAGCAGGCATTGCTAAGCTTGATCCGTCCTCACGCAGTCGGGGATTCCATTTCGGAACGGTTTGAAGATGTGCGCGCGCAGACCCTGGCGCTTGCGGCCCCGCTCAGCGCCGAGGACCAGCAAATACAGTCCATGGACGATGCCAGCCCAACCAAATGGCATCTGGCACACACAACATGGTTCTTTGAAACCTTCCTGCTGAAACCGCATCTGACGGGCTACAAGCCGCTGGATGAAAATTACGCCTATCTGTTCAATTCCTATTACGAGGCCTTGGGCGCACGGCAGCCGCGTCCCTCACGCGGGCTGATCACCCGCCCCACGCTGGCAGAAGTTCACCAGTATCGCGCGCATGTGGACGCCGCGATGCAGAAGCTGCTCGAACAGGACGCGGAGCAGTTTGGCGACCTCACAATGCTTGGCCTTCATCATGAACAGCAACATCAGGAGCTGATCCTGATGGACATCAAGCATGCGCTGTCAATGAACCCGCTCAGCCCCGCTTACCGGCCCACGCACGCCAGCGCGGCGCATACGACATCATCGCCGCACTGGATTGTTCTGGAGGGCGGACTGAAGGAGATCGGCGTCACGGGCGCGAATTTCTCCTTCGACAATGAGGGGCCGCGTCACAAGGTCTGGCTCGAACCGTTCCAGATCGCCGACCGGCTGGTGACGAGCGGCGAATGGCTCGCCTTCATGGGAGACGCGGGCTATCGCCGCCCGGAGCTGTGGCTTTCGGATGGCTGGGCCAAAGTTTGCGCGGACGGCTGGGATGCGCCGCTCTATTGGCGAAAGCGGGAAACGGGTTGGCACGTGTTCACGCTTTCCGGAGAGCAGCCGGTTGATCCCGCCGTGCCGGTTTGCCATGTCAGCTATTACGAAGCCGATGCCTTTGCCCGCTGGAGCGGGCGGCGGCTGCCGACAGAGGCCGAATGGGAAGTGGCTGCGGCACATTGCGGCCCGGCTACGGCGCCGGACCTGGCCCTGCATCCTGCGCCCGCCAGCGCCTCGGGAGGAATGCAGCAGATCGTCGGCAGCCTTTGGCAATGGACAGCCAGCGCCTATGCCGCTTATCCCCGCTATCGCCCCGCCAAGGGCGCGCTTGGCGAATACAATGGCAAGTTCATGGTCAATCAGTTCGTGTTGCGCGGTTCGTCACTGGCAACACCTGACGGCCATAGCCGCGTCACCTATCGCAACTTCTTCTATCCGCACCACCGCTGGCAGTTCACCGGGCTGCGGCTCGCCGACTACGGCACCTGAGTTCAAGCGACGCCTTGCGCGTCCGGAGGCGTCAATGAATATCCATGTGGGTGCGTCGGCCAAGGCGTTCCAGTTTGATGAGGCCAATTCCGGTTTCGCGGACGACGTGCTGACGGCGCTGGCGCAG
>JAZKEH010000392.1:0-6988 GCA_040387155.1 Pseudomonadota bacterium
CATAGGTGAGCAGCCGTTCCGTGAAGGCGAGCACGAACTCATCGCTCTGCGCCAGCAGCACGTCTTTCAAACCGTTCATGCCAGTGAATTGCGTGCCATCCGGCATCGTCGACGCCACATCTACCAACTGGCCGGCATCGTGGGTGCGATAGCCGCCGACGGCATCGAATTGTTCGAGCGCAAACCCCATCGGATCCATTTTGACGTGACACGATGCGCATACCGGATCGGCGCGATGCATCGCCATCTGTTCGCGGGCATTGAGGGCTTTGCCATTCTGTGAGGTTTTCAGCGCCGGCACATCGGGTGGCGGTGGCGGTGGTGCCGACGCCAGCAGGTTTTCAAGAATCCACTTGCCGCGTTTCACTACCGATGTGTGATTGCCGTAAGAAGTGACTGTCAGAATGCTGCCCTGTCCAAGCAGGCCGCCGCGTGGACTGTCGGCTGGTAACGCTACCTTGCGGAACGCCGTGCCCTTCACGCCATCGATGCCGTAATGCTCGGCCAGCCGCTGATTGAGGAAGGTGTAGTCGGCGTCGAGAAACTCGAGAATGCTGCGGTTCTGGTTCACCACGTAGCTGAAGAACAGTTCTGTCTCCTGCTTCATCGCCTGCTGCAGGCGCACGTCGTACTGCGGAAAGATCGCGCGGTCGGGCTGATGCAGATCCAGGTTGCGCAGATAGAGCCACTGGCCAGCGAAATTCTCCACCAGCGCGTGCGCGCGCGGATCGGCCAGCATGCGGCTGACTTGTGCCTGCAGTTCCGCTGGCTTCCGCAGCGTGCCGGCTTCTGCACTCCGCAGCAGCGCTTCGTCGGGCAAGCTGCTCCACAGGAACAGCGCCAGTCGCGAGGCAAACTCGAGATCGCTGATGGCATGGACGCTGCCCGGTGCGCTGTCGACAGGATCCTTCTCCTGCAGGAACAGGAAGTGGGGCGAGATCAACATCGCCTGTAGCGCAGCGGCGATGCCCTGGCGGAAATCAGCACCGTCTCGGCCGATAGTGTAGATGCGCATCAACAGCGCAACATCGGTATCAGTCACCGGGCGGCGATAGGCCTGGCGCGCCAGTATGGAGAGAATTTTGCGGGCACACGCATTTTCCGATTCAGCGGCAGCGGTTGGTTCACACACGAAGATCTTGCGAATGCTGTCGGTCTTACCAGGCCCGCTGATGTCGAACGGACCTTTGACATCAATCTGCATCACATCACGCGGATAGTTGTTCTGCGAGAAACGTGGGCGCACGACGTAGGATGGCACCAGCGTTTGGTCCACACGCGCACCATCGACGATGAAGTCCAGTGTCAGCTCACGTGCTGGCTCGGGCGGAATCTTGACGATGAGCACTTCGTTACGCATCGCCTTCATCCTGTCATCAAGCGCCAGCTCCTTGCGGAAGGCCATGCCGATCATGTGGGCACCTGCCTTCAACGGCACGCGCAGACTGAACTCGTCTTCCGGCAGGCGCTCGATGTCGTTGTTGGTGTTGGCGTTCAGATGGCCGCTGATTTCGTAGATGCCATCGTAGGGTGCGTAATACGGAAAGGCGCCGCCGCCACGCGAGTCGAGTGGCAACGCCTCATTCGAGCGCTCGTTGTAGGCCGGCACGCCATGATTGCTGGAGGCGCCATCCTTCGGCACGGTGTAACTCACCAGCACCGGCGCCTGCGGACCCGCACCTACGGCCAGCCGGCTGATCGTTTCAGCTACGGCGATATAGCGATCCATCAACGTGGGCGATACCGACAACACATCGGCGATATTGTCGAAGCCGTAGCCGGAATCATCCGGTGGCAGCTCGGCGCTGACATCAACATCGAGCGCCAGCAGATCCCGCACCGCATTGCCGTATTCGGAACGGTTGAGACGCCGCAGTGTGGCGCGGCCTGGGTCGGGGTGAACCACGGCGCGGTTGTCGAGTGAGTTTTCCAGCCAGCCTCTGAAAGCAGCCATTGCCTCGGGCGGCGGTTGCAGTTGGTCTGCCGGAGGCATTTCGCCAAGGCGGGTCTTGCGCAGAATTTTCTCCCATTCGGGCAGCTTGTCGCCGCCGTGCAGGCTGCTGGCCGGGAGATAGTCGAACGACAAACTGCCGGCCCAGTCCTCGTCGTTGTGACAGGCGCTGCAGTAAGTGGCGAGAAAGTGTTCTGAGGGTTCTGCAACGTCGTGTTCGGCGCTGCTCGCCGCAGAAGACAATAACGAACCAACTGCGACCATCAACAGAGCAGCAGCGGATGTGGAACGGCATTTGGACCAGTACGACATGAAAAGGCTAGGCTCGTGCAGAAACCCCATCCTGTGTACCAGTGCAATGCATATGCCAATGGCAACGCGGCACTAGCCGGAAAAAACGGAGTGACGCAATCTGTCGCGCCAAAGCTGACTAAGTGGTCAAGGTTGTTGAAGTTTTTCGACGGAAGGTCGATGTGATGTCGGCAGGCGCTGCAGAACTGTGCAGAGCGCGGGTTGCCGGACACAGCGCTTGCGCGCTCACATTGGGTGCGGCCTGCGCCGTGGTCGCCCGGTTATGGGTTGTTCCCTACTCGACGAGCGCTTCCTCAATGCCTTGCTGTTGGTAGCGTGGCGTGCTCTTTGTAATGCCGGTAATGTCCAGGCACAGCGTTGGAATTCCGTAGCGTATCTGTTGGCTGTCCGCTGGCGCTGCCGGTCGACCCTCCCACACCACTTTCAGTCTGTCACTGCGTAACATTTCTTCAAAGGAATCGCTGGCAGCGCCACTGGCTTGCCGCAAGCCATAGCCTACCCAGATGGAACCCTGCTCGATACTCGCAGCAATATTGGCAGGCTCACGAAAGGCCATGACAGAGACCAGGGGAGGCAGTTGCGGAAAGCGCGCATACGGCACTGGCCTGCCTTGCCCACGTTGGTAAGCAATCCATCCGCTACCGTTGCTCAGCCAATACAGGTCGGGGCGATCCTTGAAGCGGGCAACTACAAAAATCTCGCCCGCCTTGCCGAGGTCTGCCGCCTCCACCAACACATGATGATCGAGAATGAAATTTTCGGCGCGGCCACGCATGGAAGTCTGTGCAAAGCAAAATTCCGCTGAGGGGCTGATAGCGGTTGAGCTGACCAGGTCAGGCAGCCTTTGAGGTGAGTTAGAGCTGCCAATCGGAGGCAATGCCATTCGCAAAACCCTGGGGTCCTTCACCGCATAGAGCTTGTTTAGCGCCTCAACTGACAGCATCACGTGAAGCACGCCGGAGTGCATCGCATCCGCCCGCACGAAACCGTCTTGCTGCAATTTTTCCAACGACAAGCCTGCTGCAGAAAAAATAGCGAAAAATGCGCGTCTGTTCGCTTCTGCCATCGCCTGGCGGGACGCTTCAGAAGTTCCGGCCCCAGCGGCGAAATAAGGCCCGTTCCTCAGTTCCAGGCTCACGGTGACTTCACCTTGCTTCTGCGCTTCGGTTAACACAGTAGGCGACCACTCAGTGGTTCTGGCATCCACATAGCCTGCGGGTCTGATGCTTCTGATTTCTTCGCTCAGCACGAGTCCGAGGAAGGCATTGCGATTGACTGTCGCCCGCATCATGGCGCGGTCATTCAGCAACACTGCGTTGGTAATGTCGGCGGCGAATGCTTTACGGGCCAATGCTTGCTGCACTTGCGCCAGCTGCTCATAGAGCTGGGCGGAGGGTTTGACTACCGGCTCGCCAGTGACTCCATCCAGGTCATATTCCGCAGTCACATTGAAAACAAGCTCGACATCAACATGGCTTGTTGTCAGCAGCTTGTCTTCCACCGCTTGCAGGCCGCCGCTGTAGTCGGTGTACTTGCTGCGGGTTTTGTATTGATGGTGGTCCAGGAAGAATTGGATGGCATGCTGACTGGCTCGCAGGCTATGCAGACCTTGTACATTCACATGTAAGCCAATGGTGCCCACACTGCTTTCCCAGTAGCTGCCCACCAGAAAATTACCCGCCAGCTCGACTGCGAGCGCCTGAATCTCCGGCTGCATCTTCGCTTTGATGGCCGCCGGGTCGCGCAAGTCGGCCAGGCTCGTGCGGAGGATGCCGATGTGCACTCCTACATAGCCGCGTTGCCTGGCGCTTTCCAGCAGCTGATTGAATTCACTCTCTGATATTTCAGCCGCCTGCACCGGCGTACTGGCGAACCAAAGCCCGGCCGAACAAGCCAGCAGCACAAGAGCGAAAAAAACTCCCGATTGCAAACGGCCAACAGGGAAATAGCGGCTTCTGCCAAATCTGCTTTCCATAGGTAATGCCTCCATTGCGTCTAAAACCCGACCTTCGAATTGGCTGGCACAGTAACAGCCAGGTCATTCACGTTGAAGTCACTGAAGAGTTTTCATGTGACGCCGGTCACTACCGCTGTTTCGTGCCTGGAACTACCGCGCCGTTCCCTTTCTGAACGGCGTGGTCAAACTGCCATGCGTACGAAACCATTTCGTCACAATGGTTTTTTCGCCTCTGACAAGCGGCTTGGCCCAATGCGCCGTATCGGGATTCACCGCGCCATCCGGATACAAGCTGTTCCACGCGACAGCCATGCCTTTCTTCGGCTCTATCGTTAGCGGGATGCGCGGGAAAGTTGTCTCGCCACCCGCTTCGACATCATTGAGATAGATCATGAACGTCCAGGTGCGCTGACCGCGCGCGCCGGCGAATTTTTCATATTCGGGAGTATTGGGCTGAAAATAGTCAGTGTGGACTTTGAACTCTTCACCCACTTGATAGTGTTGCCCTTGAATGCCCTCGGAACGTTCCGGCTCAATGCCCATGTAGTTCGCAATGCGATGATCGAGCTGCTGTATCCACTCGTCGGCGTCCACTGACAAGTCACAGGTTTTGCTGGTGCGGAAATACTTGTCAGGTTCGTTCGGGTTCGTGATCGTGGAAGGACGCGCCTTGTCCTTGATGCGTTTGACCAATTCATCACATTCGGCGTCGGTGAGAAAATTATCGATCAGGTACAAGTGCACCTTGGTGGACTCCAGTTTTATGGCGGAGGCCAATGTCACCGCATCAATCGCCTGAAAAACGGATACCGGGTCAGTGACAACAGTTGAAGCAGAAGCGACTGCCGGAGAGCCCATCGCCTGCAAGCGCTGATTCATTACCGCAATCAGCTCGCTGGACTTCGGCACATACTGCAACGCGCTGATGATGGCGACGGGGTGAAAGTCATGCTCGAGCAGAATTTTCGCCAACTCGTCCCTGTCACAGCCACGTGCAACATTCAATCGGGCCCAGGCGAGCCAGTTCTGATCCATTTCAAGACACATAAGGACGTTCGACGCAGGAATGAGGGGTCTCGCGGCTGGATGTTATACTGCCGCCCCTCTTTACTGCGGCAGTTTGCATCGTTTTCATGGGCGCGTCCAAATCACAGGCGATCTACCGGTTTCACGGCTTTGTGCTGGATGTCAGCAGCCGCAAGCTGCGAAATCCGGCCGGCCACGAGATCAAGCTGTCGTCGCGCGCCTTCGATGTGCTGGCCGAACTGGTGCAGCGCCGTGGCGAGATCGTCAGCAAGGACCATTTGCTGAAGACCGTCTGGACCGACGTGGTGGTGGAAGAAAACAACCTCAGTCAGGCAGTGAGCCTCGTGCGCAAAGTGCTGGGCGACTCGACTGACGAATCCCTGTTCATCAAAACAATTCCCGGCAAGGGCTTTTGTTTTGTCGGCGAGGTGCAGGTTGAAGCGTTGGCGGATACTCCGGCAGAACCTGCCACGGTGGGTGAAGTTGAGGCGCCGTTGAATACACAGGCCGTCCACACAAGATCGATCGAGACGGCCGCTGCACAAGTGGTCGCTGTAACCAACGCGCGCCGTGCTGTGTCGATACGAGGCGCTGCTGCCGTTGCTGCGATGGCCTTGTTGGCTGTTGTTTATTTCTTCTATACCCGCGAACCACCGACAGCAGTTGCACCGAATGTCGTGACCGGGCCGCAGCCTGCCAACACTGGTGTGCGCATCGCAAATGCCAACATCATTCCCGATTCCATCGCGGTAATGCCGTTTTCCAATCTCGCGCAGGACGTGGGCAGCGATCTCTTCGTTGTCAGCCTGCACGATGAATTGATCAACCAGCTGGCGAAAGTAAAAAGCCTGAAAGTGATTTCGCGCGACAGCGTGATCAGTGTGGCAGCCAACGGCGGCACCGTGTTCGACATGGCGAATTACCTGCGCGTTGAGTCACTGATGACGGGATCGATTCTGGTGATGGGCGACAGCGCGCGCATCAATCTGCAAGTGCAGAGCGCCGATACCGGCGTGGTGGTGTGGGGTGAGTCATTTGAAGTGGATACGCAGAATCTGTCGGACATGATTTCGGCGCAGAATGAAATTGCACTGAAGGTGGTGGACGCGCTGAAGATTGATGTCAAACCACCGGAGTCGGCCAACCTGGCGGTGCTGCCGACAAAATCGTTCGAGGCCTATCGCTTCTATCTGACGGCGCGCAACTCCTACAACCATCAGGACGATGAAGAGAAGTGGGTACTGATCAACAAGGCGCTGGAACTGGATCCGGAGTATGGCGATGCGCTGTTGGCCTTTGCCAGCCTGAACTCCCTGTTCATGACACGACCGCTGGCAGGCTTTACCCATGAGCAGCATCAGCAAATGATGCTGGACAGTGTTAACGCTTTTATTCAGCTGAATCCGCAGCGCAGTGAAGGCTATGCCCTGAAAGCCGTCGTACTTGCCACAAAACCGGACTGGGATGGTGTGGCAGAGCAACTCGCGATGCTGGATCGACTCGATGTGTCCGCCGCCGACAAGAAATACGTCGGCCTGTTGAAGATGAGCCTCGGCGATTTCCAGGAAGCCATCGACATCTATCAAGGCAGCCTGATCACCGAGCCCGCCAATCTTTATTCCCGTGGCTTGCTGATGGCCGCGCACGAAATGGCCGGCAATCGCGATGAAGCCAGAAAGGAATTTGCACTGGGCAACGAACTGAAGTCGGTATGGTGGGGCACTACCGTGGAAGTCCTGCTG
>JAZKEH010000393.1:0-2521 GCA_040387155.1 Pseudomonadota bacterium
GAATTCCTCCAGCGTGGCGGGGCGCAGCTTGCGCGATTGCGCCTCGAGATCGTTGTTGACCTGCGCCGGATCGATGCCGAGCCGTTTATATTCGCCGAGCAGCGGCCCCTTGGTGACGATGCTGTAGCCGAGGAAGAGCACACCACTGACACCGACGGCCTGCCAGAAGCGCAAACCAAAACAGAAGTAGATGAAGAAGGTGGTGCTGAGATATGGCGTGACCGATGACATCATGCCTTGCTGGGCACCGAGGTAGGTATTGGTCAGCAAGGCAACCAGACCGAAGTTGAGACCGAGCAGCATGCCCATCGGTTCCAGCCAGCGCTGCGCCATGTTGCGATAGGACGCGTACAGCATCAGCATGATCAGCGATTCGCTGACAAAGGTGCGCAGTGGAATCAGGTAGTTGGAAAAGCCGTGCGAGAACGAGTATTCCGTGGCAAGAAAGAACAGACCGAATACCCACATGACCGCCAGCGTGATGCGCAGCTGCTTCAGATTCTCGCGTGACCGCATCTGGCGGAAGGCCAGTTCCAGCGAGACATCGAACTGCAGGTTCGCAAATCCATCGCTGATCTGTGCGCGATAGATCGATTCCTCCTTGTTCATGGTCTTGCTGTTCAAGAGGCATCTCCGGGTTTGCAGGGAAGATCTTCCGTTCCAGCTTCCTGGGGAAGCTACAGCGAAGCGGAAAAACAGATCTGGTATGCGGAGAGTAGCGACCAAAAACCGTTACGACTTTAGGGAATCTTCCCGACCCGGGAACATTTCCCGGCAACTGTGCGGCAGGTTTGCAACAGCAGGTTCAGGCAGTTTTGTTGGCGGAATGCTCGTCGCCGAAGTGCTCGTCCATGCAAACGGGGCAGATCGAGTGGCTGAAATCAGCTTCCGTGTGATTCTTGATATAGGTTTCCAGCTGGTTCCAGTAACCCTTGTCGTCCCTGATCTTCTTGCACCAGGCACAGATCGGCAGCAGTCCGGACAACGAACGCACTTCTTCCTGGTGCTGGCTGTTGATACGCACCCCCAGCAAGGCAGTAACCCAGATGACATAGACCGACAGCACGCGGTTGGCGATAACCATCCACGGCACTGCAATGCCCTCGGGTTTGTAGAAGTACGCAATGATTGTCAGCGCCGTTCCCAGAAAAGCCATGTAGCGGATAAAACGGTTTTCGCGGGTGAATTCGGCCAGCAACACGATGCCGGTGTAGAGCACACCCACGGCAACGCCAAGCGGAATCTGCAGATCCATGATGAAGATAAGCAGGGCCAATACGATGGCCAGTATTTTTATATGTTTTGGCTGCATGAGGGACTGGTTGCCTGCGGGTCGTCGGAGTGCAAGGTGGTGCGGCCGAGCTGCCTCTCCTCCCATGCAATGCACGGATTATGCCTGCGATAACAACGCGGCTGTTAGCGGAACAGTTGCGAAAACGGCTGGCTTAGCTGCTAAGCTTGCACCAATGCAGGGCACAGGAGCGCCAGCACATGAGCACGGATAAACAAGACTCAGCTGATTCCATGCCTGGCACCGCTGCCAGGTTGTCCTCCCCGATGGCCCCCGCCCAACTGCTCGATCTTGAACTCTTCCGCCAGATTTTCGACAGCACCCATCTCGGCATTGCTGTCACTGATCGCTACGGCATCCTGATTGATGTGAACCCCGCTTTTTGCCGCATGCTGCATTATGAACGCGCCGAAGTGCTTGGCCGCGACATCACCCTGACGATGACCCATCCCGACGATGTGGCGGGTACGTTGCGGGTGCGGGAAGAAGTAGTGCTCGGCGTTGCAGGCAGTGAAATTTTCGAGAAGCGCTATCTGGCAAAGAATGGCGAGGTGGTGTGGGGTCGTATCGTCGGCTCACCGATACGCGATGCCAATGGCAACGTGACGCGACTGTTTGCCGTTATCGAAGACATCTCAGTGCAACGCCAGGCGAAGGAGCAACTGCGCGAGAGTGAAGAGCGCAACAAGCAATTGCACGACAAGCTGATGGCCGAAGTAGCGGCCTCTGAACAACGCCTGCGCTACATCACGCGTGCCAGTCTCGACCTGATCTGGGACTGGGATCTCGTCAATAGCAACATCTGGTGGGGCGAAGGCCTGCAGGCCTTGTTCGGCTTCACGAACGACATGATGGGCAGTGACGAAAAGTTCTGGCTGCGCCGCACACACCGCGAGGATCGCGAAAAAATGCGGCAGGCGTTCTACTCGGTGTTGGCGGGTACCAGCGACAGCTGGAAGCTGCAGCTTCGTATCAAGAAAATGGATGGCAACTTCACGCAGGTGGAAGAACGCGCGTTTGCGCTGCGGGATGCCAATGGCAAAACGATCCGTATCGTCGGTGGTGTCACCGACATCAGCTCGCGGCTGGCACTGGAAGAACAACTGCAGCAGGCGCAACGACTGGAATCACTTGGGCAGCTCACCGGCGGTGTCGCCCACGACTTCAACAACCTGCTGACCGTCATGCTCGGCAATGCCGAACTGCTGATCGACGAACTGCAGGCGCACC
>JAZKEH010000394.1:0-5337 GCA_040387155.1 Pseudomonadota bacterium
GCAAGCGACTCACATCAGGACGAATGAAATCGCCCAGCACAATCGGACACGACGATTCCAGCGCATGACTGGCCGCCACATTACTCATCATCGGCGTGATCAGACGTGCCCGCACTTTCAATGCAAAGCCGTCGATGCCGCCGTAGAAGGTGTTGTAGTCGTTTTCGAGACCGCTTAACGGTGCCGCCGTTGTCGTGTCGGTCTGCGCATTCCAGCTGAAGCCGGTCAGTTTCTGTGTCTTGCGGGCAAGTTGCTCTGGCGTCAGCAGCTTCTCGCTGGTGAGACTTGCGAGAGCGCGTGCCTGCGCCTGCACGGCACTTACTGCGCTGCCGTCCAGCTGTTCTGCGCGATACCAGCGGCTCAGCACCATGTCAGCCAACAGGGATTTCAATGACAGACCAGACTTCACAAAATTGTCGGCAAGCGTGTTGATTTCAGCCTGCTGTGCTTCGTAAGCCGACAAGCGCGCCTGGTAGTTGGCGTCTTCAGTGGCTTCCGGCAGCGTCAGCAAATCTGCGCTCATGACAGCCGGCCACCAGAAACGCACGGTGCCAATGGCAAAGCGTTCATCATTGACGATTATTTCGGCGAGCCAGCGCAGCGCGTTGCCGGCGGGAGCGGTAGTGCCTTCAAAGCCTGGCGCGCGCATATCGCGGTACCAGGTATCGCCCAGCACGTACAACCGGGGTATCTGCACACGGTAGAAGCGATCAAGCGAATCCGTTCCGTTCAGCGAGGCGCGGTAGATGCCGTTGTCGAAATAATCCTGGAAAGTCCCGGCAACAGGATCGAGCACGCTGTGGCACACGGTACAGGCAGGATTGTTCATTGTCGGGTTGTTGGTGTCGGCCAGTGCCGTCGGATCGGTCGTGCGCTTGGCCATTGCTTCGATGTCGACGCCGAGGAAGTTGTAATAGGTCCAGCGGGCACGCGCACGATTGCGATTGGTCGGAGTGGTCGGGTAACGACTTAGGAAGGACTTGCTGTTCAACACACCAACATGGGGATAGTTGACCTGCGTATTGCCCGGATAGGTGATGCGTGGGAATGGCGCGCCGGGTATTTGCTGCGTGACGGTGCGTGAATCCCGCAGGTTATAGTTCTGGATGCGCCCTGGTTTGAACTCCAGTGGTGGCGCGTCGGCTGCAAACACGGCAGTGCCATCCACAAACGGATTCATTGCCGGCGTCAGCATGTCGTAGTCGGCGGTGAGAATTTCGGAATACGGCTTGTTGCTTTCGACAACGTAGGCAATCAGCTCCAGTGGCGCTTCAACTGCCGTGTAGTTCAGTTGGCTCATCCACAGATTGAGCGCCGTGCGATCGGCGGCACTGCCGCTGGCATCAGACTTGTCACGCAAACGCCAATACTCGGCACTCAACAGCGGAAAACAGGTTTGACAATCATCCGCTATGTTGAAGTCTTCGTTGCCGCGCAGCAGCAGGCGATCATTGGCGGAGTCTTTCAGGAATTTGTGGAAGTGACTTCCCTGCATCAGGCTGAGCAGGGTTTGCTTGAGGGTCGCAGCATCCCCGCTGTTGGCACTTGCCAGCTCACTGGCAGTCGGCAACCGGCCCGCCAACAATAGCGACGCATCGCGCAGCGTATCCAGTGGATATTGATCTTTAACGCCACTGAACAGCGACTGCGCGGTTTGCGTGGTAACGGTTTTGCCGCCGTCCAGCAGATCGAGAAAGCTGGCCAGCGTCTGGTAGTCCGTGCTGCCAGCCGCCAGCTGGATGCCGCCAACATGGCCATTGCCGCCACTGACTTTGCTGAGCACATAGTTATAGCCATTGACCTGCTTGGCATAGAACGCCGCGAAGATGTCGTAATTGGTCTGCGCAAGGTTGGCGTCCTTGATGAAGTGCAAACCGCTGACATTGGCGACGCCGCCGGCAACATGGCACAGCGTGCATTTCGTCATGACGATGTCGTCGAACACTTCGTTTTCAAAATAGCTGAGCGGGCTGACGGCAGTGAATTCGAGCGAGGCTGGCGTAGTGGTGTAAATCAATCCGCTGCTCGTTGCTGGCAGGTAGCCGATGTAGAGCTTGTGGGTGCCAGCGGTGGTGATGCTGCCGGTGTGGATCATCACGTCCTGCGTAGCGGCCAACGTCACATCGTCGCGCACAGGCTGCAAGTCCACCACCCTGCCCGACCAGGGCAACCAGGCACCGCTGGCCGTCAGCATCGAGAATTTGCCGGCATACCATTCGACAACGAAGATATCGCCCTTGCCGCCGACATGGGCCGGATCGGGATCGAGACTGCCAGTGATGGTGACGGTCTTATTCAGGCTGGCCGAGCTTTGCCAGCTGCCATTAACCGAAAGGCCGACGGCCATTTTCGCCGCGTAGGACTTGCCATCGGTGGCGCCTACGGGCAACAGCGCGAGGCCATCGGTCACAGCCAATGTTGCGGGAGCCAGTAGCGAAGAAACGACAAACAGTAGAACAAGCCGTGCGACATTCAGTTGTGCAGCACTGGGCCATGCGTCCCGCATGTAGCCTCCGGGTTGTTTTTGTTGTGTAAGCATACTAACGCGATTGCGAACAAAGCGTTGACGACTAACGCCGTCATTTCGCTGAAGTTCACAGTAAAGCAGCTGGAGATTGGGAGGATTATGACGGCGATCACGAAAACCGGTGCGACCGGTACTGAGACCAAACAGGCAATCCTGCTGTACAGACACGCGCTGGCGTGTCCTTAACCAAAGATGGCGATGTCTTCCGTGGTGGTAAACGGGAACAGCTGCGTCGTTGCTGCCGTGTCGAGCCCCAGCTGTTTGCGCAGCGCCTTGTGCACGTGTGAGGGCTTCAGCAAGACGCCATTGGCGGCATCCTCCTGCAGTGTTCGGGGATTGAGCTTCCTGGCGTTGTGCCCTTCGTCGGTAAGACCGACAACGCGGTTGGTGAAGGCGACATTTTGCTGCATGACCATGGTGCTGCCGATCGGCCAATGATCCTTGCCGCCGATGCTGTTGTAGAACGGCGTACGGCCAAAGTCGCTGCCGATGACGACGACAACCCGATCCGCAATGCCGAGCGAGGCGGCATAGGTCCAGAGAAAGTCGAGGGCGTCGGTGGTGTTGGCGAGTACCGGCGGCAAACGTGTCTCATGATTGTCGTGCGTATCAAAGCCAATTTCGAACACGTCGGTGGCCACTGACATGCCGGCCTTGAACGCCAGCAGGCTGACCTGCAACTGTTGATGCAACGTGGAAAAGCCGGTGCCAACACGACGTCCCGGCTGGAGTTGGCTCATCGTCGGCAACATGTCGGCGAAGTCGCTGATCGCCTCCGACCGTGCCAGCGCATCGACATAGCGTTGCTCCAGCAGACGAGCACCTTCCAGCGTTGACGCGCTCTGGCTGCGGGCACCGATGTTGGCCTTGTGCATCGCCACGATGCGCTCCCAGTCACTGTCGGGGAAATACAATTTGCCACTGGCTTCGGCGACGCTCGGCTCCAGCAGATTCTGCAGCACTGACAGCCGACCAGGCTGCGTCACCGTGGTAACCCCCTGCGTCGCCGCATAACCGCCGAAGCTGAGATACGGCATTGGCATGCCATTCTCTTTTGCTGCTGCAAACAGCGCAGTCAGTGAAGGAAAGCCTTCGGTATTGCGACCACTGCCGTTGTGCAGCACACCTACCGAGTGCGAGTTCGTCTGCGCGTCAATGCCGTTGATGACAAGGATGTCCTTGTAATACTTGTCAAAGAAGCGGGCATTGTCGGCATAGGGCGCGTACTGGATGTTGCCCGCCTGTAGGATGCCCGCCGTCGTTGCCCAGTTGTTGATGATGGGTTTGCCAGAGGTGTTGATTTTCGGATCGGCAAAACTGGTGACATCAAGCCCGCCCAGCAACTGCACGTTGATCAGGAACTTGCCGGTGTAGCTGCTACTGGCGCCAACTGCATGACCACTGACGCCCGCCAGCATGCCGCCCGCTGCTGCGAGTGAGAGCGACTGTAAAAAGTGGCGACGGGTGAAATCTGTTTTGCTGGCCATGGCTGTATCAGCTCTTGTTATTCATGCAGGTAGTCGTAGTGGCTTAACAGGTAGGCGACGACAACGGCCCAACTCTGCTTCATCAACAAGGCATCCTGCGCCTGCGGCGCCAGCCAGGCGGTAACAGCGGCGGTGTTGTAGCGCCCATTGGCCTGCAGGGGATTGCCGGGATAACCCAGTGATTCAATGAAGCCGATGTCGCTGGTCCAGTCACAAGCCAGGGTCTTCTGCAGCAGCGACGGTGCGTAGTGGCCGGCCTGGCGACTCTGCCAGCTCTGCACCAGCAAGTCGTAAGATGCCAGTACTTCGGGTGAGGTAGGCGTCACCGTTTGGCCCAGCAACGTGCTGTGCAGCTCCACCAGTTTCTGTTTGATGCGCAGCGCACCCACTGTGGCCGCATTGCCGGCTGGCAGCGTGCTTTCGACATTGAGCGCCGCTATCACCGGATCGTTGGCTTGCTGTTTGGCACTCAGCGACGCGACCACGGTGTAGGTTCCCGCTTGATCCGCCGTGTAGTTGTAGGTAGCAGTGCATGAGGCATTCAACGCCAGGCTGTTGCCGTTGACGGTGGCACAGGCATCAACGCTGCCGCTGCTGCCATTCAGCGTAATGCTTTGACCACCGGGCTCCATGATCGACAGTGTATTGATGATGAGATTCTTGTCGGCCTTGCACGCCGCCGCCGAGATACTGGAATCGCACCCATCATTCAGCAGGCTTATTGCCACCTGGTGGGTGCCAGGTGTCAGGTCGACCTTCACCGTATAGTTCCTGAAGTCGGTTTCGCTGGCGGCCAGTATTGTCTGCACACCAACCTGCTCAGTCAGTGGAGTCACCCAGGGCGTCAGGCCGGCAAACAGAAAGCGTTTGGCATCGGGTCTGATGAAGTCGCCAAGCACAATGGGACAGGCCACTTCCATCGCGTGCGCCGCTGCTACATTGCTCATCAACGGCGTCAGCGAACGTGCGCGTACCTTGTGGGCGAAACCATCAACACCGCCATAGTAGGTGTTGTAGTCGCGTTCGAGCCCGTTGAGTGGCAGGCCAGTGGTGAAATCGGTCTGGGCGTTCCAGTTGAAACCGGTGAGTGCATGCGTCTTGCTGGCCAATGCTTCCGGTGTCAGCAGCTTTTCGCCGGAAACCAACGCCAGCGCACGCGCACTGCTCGCGTCGCCGTTGCCTGCCTTCCCACTCAGCTTGTCGGCGCGATACCAGTTGCTCAGCACCAGCTCTGCCAACAGCTGTTTCAGCGAGTAGCCAGACTGGGTGAATCTGGCGGCCAGTGCTTTAACTTCCGCCTGCTGCGCTTCATAGGCGCTGAGT
>JAZKEH010000395.1:0-3490 GCA_040387155.1 Pseudomonadota bacterium
CGATGACGCGCCGCCAATGTTGGAACTCCAGGCTTCGGCGACAAACACATCTTTCACATCAGTCAGCTTGCCGTCTTCATAGCGACCGTTGGCGAGTGCTGTGGTGACCCAGTAATCCTTGGTGCCATTCGGATTCGGCGCCGTCTTTATATAGGTGAAGTAGACCAGATGATTGTCGGCGAACTGCGGATGCAGTTTGACGTCGAACAATTGTTCCAGCGAGAAGATGCCCTTCAGGTCAGCGACTGGCGCGGCTTGCAGCTGACCGTTCTTCAGCAGGCGCAGCTTGCCGGTGCGTTCCGTGATCAACACATCGCCAAGCGGATTCGCACTGGTGGTCGTGCCCGGCAGAAACGCCATGCCAAAGGGATGATCCAGGCCGCGGGCCATGATTGACGCCTTTACGTATTCCTGCTCGAAACTTTCGATGACCCAGGGGCCTGCACCCAGCGGCGGACCTTCGAACTGCGCGTAGCTGGTCATGCTGGCGGCAAGCAGGGAAAGTGCGAGGCAGGAGCGGCGGACGAGAACTCGAATCATGGCAAAGCTTCCGTGTTTTTATGGCTGCGGTGGAATGGCTATGGTCAGAAGTGACTGCCGGAGAATACACGCCTGATGCTGGTCAGTGGAAGGCTGGCCAGCGAGCAACCGGCACTTGCATGTTTGCTACACAGGCCGCTGTTCATCGTGGATTTCCGTCGTTCATCGTACGCGCTTGGTAACTGCAACGTTGAGAGCATAAGCTAGCGCCCTATACCTGCGCCCCGCATCTGACACAGCTCCCGCAATGACACTGCAAAAGCGACTTACCAATTTTGGCATTGCGCTGATCGCCATCTGGCTGGCGATGGACGGCTACTTCCTGTTGCAGGGCATTTCCGGCTTGCTGACCCTGCATCACTACGCATTCGATGTGTGGGGTGCGATCCGCTCCAACACCGTCTATATATGGGTGCCGCTGCTGCCGCTGACGCCATTGGTGTTCTGGTTTGCCTCGCGCTATCCATTGGTGCCCGGCAAGCTGCGCGGCGCGCTGTCCAGGCATCTGGGCATGATGACTGGGTTTGCGTTTCTGCACGGTTACCTTTCAGCTATGTTTTATTACCACATCGGTCTTATTGAAGAGGACATGGTCGAGTACGAGGCCTGGCAGCATGCCGGCCACTATCTGTTCGACAATGGCGTGTTCCTGCTCGACGTGCTGATCTACTCGCTACTGGTGGCGAGCCAGAACATCAGCTTCTTTCACAAGCTCGTACAACAACAAGAGCTTGATGCCGCGCGCATGCAGAGCCAGCTGACCGAGTCGCGCCTGCAGACACTCAAGCTGCAGCTGAACCCCCACTTCCTGTTCAATACACTGAACGGCATCGCCGTCTTGATCGACAAGAACGAGAATGAACGTGCGCGCAACATGGTCGGCGAGCTGAGCAGCTTCCTGCGACAGACACTGAATAATCCGAAAGAAAAATGGGTGACATTGGCGAAAGAGCTGGAGATGGTTCGCCAGTACCTCGCCATTGAACAATACCGCTTTGGTGCACGGCTGACTTACCACGAAGATTGCGAGCCGCTGGCTTTGTCGGCGCACATCCCGCCGATGCTGCTGCAACCGCTGTTCGAGAACGCGATCGTGCATGGCTTGTCGAACAAACAGGGAGCTTGCCGCCTCAGCTTTGAGTGCAAGCTGTATGACCGCTATCTTTTCATCCTGATCTTCGACAATGGTGATGACTTTGATGAGACGCTCGATCCATTAACAAAAGGCGGCATCGGTCTCGGTAATATCCAGGCACGTCTGAGAGAAACCTATGGCGACAACTATTCACTGACGATCGAGAAAAAACCGGACGGCACGCTGGTGACGCTGAAGTTGCCGTCCTATAAAGACTCACAGTTCTAGGCCGGGATATGACCATTCGTATCGTTGTTGTCGATGATGAGCCACTGGCGCGCGAAGGCGTAGTCTTCCAGCTGCGCAATGAAAAGGATGTGGAGATCGTTGCCGAATGTGAAGACGGCAACGCCGCTATCTCTGCCATCAGGACGCTGAAGCCCGATCTGGTTTATCTCGACATCAAGATGCCGAAGCTCAGTGGCTTCGATGTGATCTCGGCAGTGGGTGTCGACAACATGCCGTTGGTCATCTTCCTGACGGCCTACGATGAGCACGCCGTTGAAGCATTTCGCCTGAATGCCCTCGATTACCTGCTGAAACCGATTGAGAAAGCGCGCTTCCATGACAGCCTGCGCAAGGCGCGTGCGCAATTGTTCAAGAACCGCTTGTCTGCCCATAGCAGCAGCCTGACCAGTCTGTTGGCGGAGCTGGGTCACGCGCCGATGCCAGCGGAGAAAACAGAAAGCCGTGATACACCGCTACGCATAGCGGTGCGACTCACCGGCCAGATCCAGTTTCTGCGGCCGGATGAAATCAACTGGATTGAATCGGAAGGCGACTACGTCAGCGTGCACACCGCACAGCGCTCACATCTCGTGCGCGAAACAATGGCAGCGATGGAGAAGCGACTCAACGCCTATGGCTTCCAGCGCATTCACCGTTCGGCCATCGTCAATCTTGAGAAAGTGCGCGGGCTTATTGTCAGCGATGCCGGCGACTACGAGGTACAACTGCTCGATAATTCGCGTCTGAAAATCGGTCGCAATTTTCGTGATGCGCTGTATGCGCGCATGAAAATCGAGAATTAACCGGTGCGCACCATTGCGGCTAACGCCTTGAAGCGCCGCTCTTTCTGCTAAGCCTCAAGTTCCAGCAAGGTCAAAAACAACCGCGCATCAAACTCCAGCTGATGATACTGCGGCAGCATATGCTCACACAGGCGGTAAAAATCCTTGTTGTGTTCCTTCTCCTTCAGGTGCGCCAGCTCATGCACCACGATCATCTGCAGCAATGGCTCCGGCGCCTTCTTGAAAATGGAGCTGATGCGCAGCTCGTTCTTGCTTTTCAGCTTGCCGCCCTGCACGCGGGAAACCCAGGTGTGGGTTCCTAGCGCATTGTTGACCACGTGTATCCGGTTGTCGTAGACGATCTTGCTGAGTGGCGAGGCTTTTTTCAGGTACTGGTTCTTCAGCGCCATCACATAGTCACGCAGGTCACTGTCGTTGGCGATGGTGTGCTGCTCCGGATACCGCGTCTGCAGGAACTCTGCGAGCCGGTTCTCATCGATAAGCCTTTGCACTTGCTGCTGCAGCGCAGGCGGGTAGGCGGCAATGTATTTCAGCGGGTTTTGCATGAGGTCCTGACAGCGCAAACTGATGCCGGATTTTAGCAGTTGATGCGTCACTGCGCTTTCCCGGCATGGCGGTATGCGACACGAAGCGCACAAGAATCACCGGGTGGCGCCAACTTAGACGGCTGTCTGCCTCCCTTCATCGCGACTAATCGTTGTTCACCGAATACTCCATGCAGGCCCCTTGGCGGCTTCCTATGATGCTTGCAACCGAAGGATCCCAGAGCCAAACCGCATGGACA
>JAZKEH010000396.1:0-13381 GCA_040387155.1 Pseudomonadota bacterium
GTACGAAGGCATCCTGGATGACGGCCGTGCAGTTCAATTCGTACAGCTGGGCCGAATCTCCCTGCTGTATCAGACCCTTGATGGCAGCGAAACCGGTTACTGGGACGCACAGGCCAAGCAGTGGGTAACCGCTCCTGAGTATGCTGAGAACGTTAGTGCCGCCCTGGCGGTAGTTCGTGACGAAGGCGCTCCAGATCTTCTTCGTGTGCCGGTTCCGGCCCCCCAACAGGCTAACTAAGGCTGGAGTCCAGTAACATGAATAAGCAACTAATCAAATTTTGCAGCAGCGTAATGCTGCTGGCGTCAGTAAGTGTAGCCACCTTGGTTCAGGCGCAAGGGACGATCGAAGAAGTACTTGAGAACGCCCGCGCTACAACGGCAGCTCAAGCTGCTCTTACGGAACAGCGTGCAGCTGAATTCAATGCAATGAGCGATGCTGACAAGCAGCGCGCAACGCAGCAGGTAGCAGCCAACCGCGCGGCAATCCAGACTCAGGTAGATGCTAAAAATCAGCAGTATGCTGACAATGACCTGCAGCTTAGCCAGCTGAACACCCAGCTTCGCGATAAAGTGGGTGGACTTGATATGACCCAGGTTTTCGGTCTGGTTCGTCAGTACTCTACTGATTATGCTGGCACCTTCCAGCAGTCATTGATCAATGCGCAGTTTGCCAATGAAGAAGACAACCGCATTGAGTTTCTGCAGGAAGTCGGCGCCAGCGAGCGCATCCTGACAGCTGCACAACTGGAGCGTTTCTGGTTTGAAATGCAGCGCGAAATGACTGCCAGCGGTCAGGTTGCCCGTTACAACGGTACCGTCGTTGAGCCAAATGGCACTCCGATCACGACTGATGTAGTGCGCATTGGTCCTTTCCTGGCGATAGCAAACGGCGAATACCTTTCCTATATTCCGGAATTGTCCCGTTTGAACCTGTTGCCCCGTCAACCGGAGCCTCTGTTGGGGGATGCTGCTGCCCTGCAGAGTGCTACCAGCGGCTATGTTCCTGCAATCTTTGACACGACTCGCGGCGTACTGATGGCCATGTACGTTGAGCGTCCTACCTTGTGGGAACGTATCGAAGAGGGTGAAGTGATCGTATACGTCATTCTCATCGTCGGTGCCTTGGGTGTGTTGGCGTTTATCTACCAGCTGTTGTACCTGATCGTGGCTCGCATGGGTGTATCTGCCCAGCTGCGCACGTTGCAAAGCCCGAAGAGCAACAATGCGCTGGGTCGTGTGTTGTTGGCATTCAAAGGTGATGTCACCACTCTGAATGAAAATGCCGAAGTTGCCGAACTGCGCATCTCGGAATCAGTAATGCGCGAAGTGCCGAAACTCGAGCGCTTCCAACCCTTCCTCCGTCTCGTGGTTGCAGCAGGTCCTCTGCTCGGTCTGGTAGGTACGGTTATGGGTATGATCGTGACGTTCCAGAGTATTACTGAATCTGGTTCAAGCGATCCTAAGCTGATGGCCAACGGTATCGGTCAGGCCATGATTGCAACGTTGCTGGGCTTGGGTATTGCAGTTCCAATGCTGTTTGCCAACGCCTTGCTCAATTCCCTGTCACGTTCCATTGTCCAGATCCTGGATGAGCAGAGCGCCGGCATGCTTGCCGATAACCTCGAGAAGCGCAAACATGGATAACTTCGGCTTCTATGTTGCCGTCAGCGAGCTGGTGAAAGGCGGAGGTCCCTATGTATTCTGGATTTTCGCTACCGGTGTGCTGCTATGGGCAATCATTCTGGAGCGCTATCTGTTTTTCTTCAGCGTTTTGCCAAAGCAGGTAAAACGTCTGACGGATGAATGGAACGCTCGCAAAGATCACACATCCTGGAGTGCTCGCCAGATCCGTCAGATGATGATTTCGAAGCTGAACGCTGCCATGACGAACAGCTTTCCCATCATGCAGGTGCTGGTTCCACTGTCGCCTTTGTTGGGGTTGGTGGGAACGGTAAGCGGTATGTTGGAAGTTTTCGACTCGATGGCTCTGCGCGGTTCTGCTGACGCCCAGACGATGGCCAGCGGTGTTTCGCACGCCATGATCTGCACCATGACTGGATTGGCAGTCAGTATTTCCGGCTTGTACCCAGTGCATTATTTCCGCACGCGTGCCCGTCGTGAAACTGAACTGCTGGCCGACAAACTGAGTTTCTGATTATGAAAATGCGACGACATGGCTCGGATTCGCACGATTCATCCCACGGGATTGATCTTGCGCCAATGCTGGACTTCGTACTGAACCTGCTGATCTTTTTCATCATTACTGCAATCTTCGTCAAGGAATCTGGTCTGGACGTAAACCGTCCGACCAACGTGGCGCAGGCAGAATCAGACGGTAGCAGTATCCAGATCCAGATCATTGATACTGGCGAAGTGTTTTTCAACAACCGTATTGTGGATGTACGTGCGGTGCGCGCCAACGTCGAAAGAGAAAAAGCGCTGAAGGAAGATATCGGCGTTACTATCCTGGCTGACGATGATGCACAAACTGGCGTAATCATGAGCGTAGTTGACCAGATCCGTCTTGGCGGTATCTACAACATCACGTTCACGACTGCAGGTTAATGCGGTAAGTAAAAGTACGGATTGAAAAAGACGCTTTGCAATCTTATTTGAAATATTGATACGGACAGCCACGTAGTTCACCTGAAGCTGGTTGTACGGAGGGGACATGAAAGCCAAACACGTTAGTGAAGGGGACAGTGAAGACCATGGCATCGACCTTGCGCCGATGCTGGACTTCGTATTGAACCTGCTGATTTTCTTCATCATTACGACTTCTTTTGTCAAAGAAGCTGGCGTTACGGTTGTAAAACCTACCGCTACCACTGCAGAACACCGTGAGAGCGGCAACATCATGGTTGCCATTCGTTCAAATGGTGAAATCTGGATGGATCGTAAAAAAGTAGACATTCGCGATGTACGTACCCAGATCGAAAAATTGCACATCGAAAGACCGGACGATACCGCGGTAATTGTGGCCGACCAGGCTGCAAAAGCTCTGATATTGGCACGTGTAATGGATGAAATACGTCTTGGTGGAATTAGGGATGTTTCTGTAGCTGCTGCGCCTGCAGGAGGTTGATATGGCTGGTTTGCGTTTTCCGTTCGCATTGATTATTGGCTTGTTGCTCAATGGCGCCATGTTTTACACGCTGTACGCCTTGACCAACGTATCGTTTGATATCGAAGTAAAAGAAGCGACCCGCATCGAGTTCACCCGATTGCGTCGTGACTCCGAGACTCAGACACGTCGCGAAGAAAAGGTGGAGCGTGAACCGCCACCACCAACACCGGAAATTCCCAATATTTCCGCTTCTTCAGCGAATGTTGGCGGTAACGTCGTGACGTTGGCTCCAACCGTGGATACTTCCGGCGCCATGCAAGGCCTGAAGCTGTCTGCTGGTTCTGACCGCGACGTAGTGCCATTGGTTCGTATCAACCCCGAATATCCACCACGTGCACTGAGTCGTGGCCAGGAAGGTTGGGTGCAGGTTCAGTTCACGATTACCGAGAATGGTAGTGTGGCTGATGCCATCGTTGTCGATGCAAGCCCGAAAGGCGTATTCGACGACGCAGCTATCAAGGCCATCCTGCGCTGGAAATACAACCCCAAAGTTGAAGGCGCAGTCGCCGTGGCCCGTAAAGGCATGCAGACCGTTCTTCGCTTCCAGTTGGAGGAATAATCAATGTTCATGAAAACCAAAACCTTATTGCAAGGTACTCTGGTTCTGACCTTGTCTTCCCTGTTGCTGGTGCAAGGTGCACTGGCACAAGGCGGTAGCCGCGCCGGCAACGATGATGATGACGCGGCACCACCGGCGAATCAGATCGATCAACGCACCGGCGAAATCATGCAGGAAGCGATCGAGCTGATTAACACGGACAAGGTTGCTGAAGCCCGTGCCAAGCTCGGTGAGTTGAAACTGGACCGCTTGAGCCCGTTCGAACGCAGCCGTGTTGAGCAGATGTTCTTCTCGCTGGATATCGCCGAAGACAACTACGCCGGCGCCCGTACCCATATGGAAGCCGCCATTGCTTCTGGTGGTTATAACGATCTGGAAATTTCCCAGGGTCGCTACCAGCTGGCCCAGTTGTGGATGCAGGAAGAGAAGTGGAAGGAAGGCGCAGCAGCGCTGGAAGAATGGCTGAAAACAGCCGTTAACCCGAACGGCGGGGTGTTCTACCTGCTGGCTGCGGCGTACTACAACATGGACGACTTCGACAAAGCCCTGCCGAACGCCCGCAAAGCTGTTGATTCAAGCGAAACGCCACTGGAGCCTTGGCTGCAGATGTTGTCGGCCCTGTTGATGCAGAAAGAAGATTACAAAGGTGCCATTCCTGTGATCGAACGTCAGGTCAACATGTGGCCGACCAAGAAGCAGTACTGGACCCAGCTGGCTTCTGTTCATGCCGCTTTGGAAGACTACAAGAACGCACTGATCGTTACGCAGATGGCCAATCACGCCGGCCTGCTGACGGAAGGTCCCGAGTTCCAGCGCATGGCTGAACTGATGCAGGCTGAAGGCATGCCTTACAGTGCCGGTGTGGTTCTTACCAAGGCTATTGATGACAAGAAGATTGAACCCGATCTGAAAACATGGGAACGCCTCGCTGACTATTGGATTGGCTCACAGGAATACCGCAAAGCCCTCCCTATTCTTGAGCGTGCCGGCCAACTGGCTGACAACGGCAACAACATGTTCCGTCTTGGTGAAGTGAATGCCCAGTTGTCTGAATGGGAAGCTTCTGAAGCCGCCATCAAGAAAGCGCTTGATAAAGGCGGACTGCGAGATCAGGCCTATGCGCAGTTCATGCTGGGTTATGCCCTGTATAACCAGGAAAAGTACCGCGATGCCAGAGAATGGTTTGATCGCGCGTCTGCTGCCCCTGGCCAGCGCAACAATTCGCGCGCCTACATGCAGATCATCGATAGCAAGCTTTAATTAACATACCGATTCGGAAGCACACAGAATGTTGCAATTTCTAACAACCAAACGCTTGCTGGTGGCCAGTGCCATCCTCTGCGTCTCCAGTCTCGGCTCGGTAGCCAATGCGGCAGACGAGGCGGCGGCAGCCGCTCAGCCTGCAGCACCGGCAGCGGCTCCTGCCCCTGCTTTCCCCGATCTGATGCCGAAGGTAAGAGCTGAACGCACCGCCGAGCAGAATGTCGCCAAGGAACGTGAAACCAGGTTCCGTGCTGAAATGGAAGAGCAGCGCAAATTGAACGCAAAAGCGCAGGCTGATCGTACCGCAGCCGAAGCACGTACCAATCGCCTGGACGCCCAGTTTGCCGAAAACGAAACACGCATTGCCGAGCTCAACGAGTTGCTGACAACTAACCAGGGTAACCTTGGCGAGCTGTTCGGCGTTACCCGGCAGGTAGCCGGGGATACACTTGGTATATTGTCAGCCTCGCTGGTCAATACCCAATTGGCCGCATCCCAGACCGAAGGTCAGGAAAATCGTATTGATTTCATGCGTCGCATGTCAGCATCCGCCGAGCTGCCGAGCATTGTTGATCTTGAGAGAATCTGGATCGAAATGCTGGAGGAAATGAAGAACGGTGGTGAAGTAGAACGCTATACAGCGCCGGTACTTCAGACTGACGGTACGCGAGTTGACACCGAGGTTGTTCGCGTCGGCCCGTTCACTGCCTATGGTGACAACAAATATCTCGTATATTTGGAAAGTGAAGGCGCCTTGTCTACCCTGAGTCGCCAACCAAGCGATGCTGAAATGACCGATGTTGCCGAAGAAGTCACCGAGAGCACCAGTGGCACCGGCTATTTGAGGGCAGTAGTCGATCCGTCCGGTGCCGTGACTGGTGGCGCCATGCTGTCGCTGTATGTCGAACGTCCAAACTGGTTTGAACGTATCAACAACGGTGAAGCGGTTCCTTATGTGATTGTCGGCGTTGGTGGACTTGGCATCCTGTTGGCCATGTTCCAGTACGTTTATCTGATCATGGCCAAGGTTGGCGTTAGCGCCCAGCTGAAAAACATGTCGAGACCCAACAAGAACAATGCGCTTGGTCGCTTGTTGCTGACGGTAAAAGGTGCCGACGGTCATGCCGCCGACAACGAATTGCCAGAAGTTGTTGAGCTCCGAATCTCGGAAGCTGTACTGCGCGAAATTCCAAAGCTCGAAAGATTCCAGTCCTTCTTGCGCCTCGCTGTCGCTGCCGGTCCTTTGCTGGGCTTGATTGGTACCGTTATCGGTATGATCCTGACCTTCGAAAGTATCACGGCTTCGGGTTCTTCGGATCCCAAGCTGATGGCCGATGGTATCGGTCAGGCGATGATTGCAACGGTACTGGGTTTGGGTATCGCCATCCCGCTGCTGTTCGTAAATGCCGGCCTGGTGTCCCTGTCGAAATCTGTCGTGAACGTGCTGGAAGAAGAAAGCACGAGCCTGATGGCGAATCGTCTGAAAGCCGGGCACTAAGCTCTAACTGTTCCAAAAAAGCCGGCCTTGGAAACAGGGCCGGCTTTTTTATGTCCGGGGATTTCGCTACTTGGGAATAATTGGCGCAGTTCAGGTGCGGTTGCCTCGAACGCCGCGGGCGCTTTCATGTCTTTAGCTTTGTTGTCAGTTCCGCCTTCGCCCTTGCGGGCTATGGCGTGACAAGTCCGCCTCTCTCTAAGGTCTACTAGTCCAGCGACTTCTTGAATTTCAGCGTGGCGATGATCAAGCCAATCACGGTAAATCCAAGCAGGTACAGCGTATCGCCCTGCATGTTCAGCAAGCCGGCATCGCGTAGCACCACGCCACGGATCATGCGGACAAAGTGGGTAGCGGGCAGTATCTCGGCGATGAGCTGCGCAGGGCGGGGCATGCCTTCATAAGGAAACAGAAAGCCGGACAACAGGATCGATGGCAGCAACACAAACACCGTCATCTGCATCGCCTGCAATTGCGTTTTCGCTACAGTCGAAATGATCAGCCCCAGCGTCAGGCTGGCCGAAATGAACAACAGCGTGGCGCCGACTATCTGATGAGGCCGGCCATTGATCGGCACATCAAACACAAAGTGCCCCAGCATCAGAATAATGGTCATCTGGGTCAGCCCGATCAGGATGAAGGGGATGATCTTGCCGAGCATCAATTCCAGTGAGCGAACAGGGGTTGTGATCAGCAGCTCGATGTTGCCGCGCTCCTTCTCACGCACGATGGCCGTGGCAGTAAACAGGATCATTGTCATCGTCAGAATCACTGCCAGCAGTCCAGGCACGATGTTCACTGGTGTGCGCCGTTCCGGATTGAAATAGAGCACAGCCTCAAACACCGGTGTCGGTTGCTGGCTGAAGTTCCGGCGCAACTCCTGCAGCGGCATGTTGCGTAATCCGAGCAATGCCGACGACACGACGTTGTCAGATCCATCAATCAGCCACTGACCCAGCGGTTGTGCACTGGCCGTGTTGGCGGCGCGCTGCTCAAGGTCGGCAGGCAATACCAGCACCGCGCGTACACTACCGGCGGTGATGGCCGCTTCCGCCTCCTGCACCGAGTGGTAATAGCCCACCATGTTCACCACCTGCGTGGCGCGCACAGCGTCGATGATGCTGCGGGACGCAAACGACTGTGCTTCGTCCACCAATCCCACATTGATGTTGCGAATGTTGTTGTTGATCGCATAACCGAACAACAGCAACTGGATCAGCGGGATCATGACGACCATGCCGAACGTAAGGCGATCGCGTGACAGCTGACGAAATTCCTTCAGCGTGATCGCAGCAATTCGGCTCAGGAAACCCATCTCAGTGTCTCCCGCCAGTAACCGTGACAAACACGTCTTCCAGCGACGGGCGAATGACCGCCAACTGGTGAGCAGGTTGAATGGCCGCACACTCGCTGCGCAGCGTGGCCACCGGATCTGCCGCAGTGCGATCCACCAGCACGCGCAACTGGACGCCTTGTTGCGCTACCGACTTAACATACGGCAACTGCAACAAAGGCTGCTTCAGGTGCCGCACGTTGGGTCCGCTGATCTCCACGACATTGGCACCCATGTCATTCATCAGGTTCTGTGGCGTGTCATCAGCACGTTTGACACCGGCATCGAGAATGGCGAGGTAATGACAGCGCTCGGCCTCATCCATGTAATGGGTCGACACCAGAATCGTCGTGCCCGCGTCACTGAGGTCGAACAGTCGCTCCCAGAAATCACGACGATTCTCCGGGTCCACTGCTGAAGTTGGTTCATCGAGAAACAGCAGCTCCGGCTTATGCATCGTTGCTGCCGCCAGCGCCAGCCGTTGCTTCTGCCCACCGCTAAGTGAATCCGCCAGCTGATGACGTCGGTCCACAAGTTCGTAGAGCTCCAGCAGCTCTTCCATTCGCTGTTTGACGCGCGCGCGGTCCAATCCATAGATACGCCCGATGAACTGCAAGTTCTCCTGCAGTGTAAGATCACCAAAGAGCGAGAACTTCTGTGTCATGTAGCCAATGCGCGTGCGCAGCAATTCAGCCTGACGCGGCAACTCGAGGCCGAGAATGTTGATGGTGCCGGAATCAGGCGTCAGCAAGCCGGTCAGCAAACGAATCGATGTCGACTTGCCGGAACCATTGGGCCCAAGAAAGCCATAGATGGTTCCGCGCGGGATGCGCAGATCGAGGTTGTTGACGGCAATGTACGAACCAAAGCTGCGCGTCAGTCCGTGGGCTTCGATCGCAATGTCCATTACGGCAGGTCCACCTGGGCAGGTAATCCAGCCGGCAAGTCAGTCGCCGACGCAGGCAACTGGACTTCCGCCATGTAGACAAGCCGGCTACGCTCAGAGCTATTGAGCGCGTAATACGGTGTGAAAGCAGGCTCGCTTGATATCCAGCGCACTGTGCCTGTGATGGCTTCGGCAACGCCGTCCACATGCACCGTAAGACTGGTGCCGGTACTGATGGCTGCACGACTGGTTTCGGGAATGTAGACACGGGCGTAGGGCGCTCCACCCGCCAGCAAGACCGCCAACTGCGATCCCGTCGCCACACGTTCACCCACATTCCACGGCAGACTGTCGAGCCTGCCAGCCACTGTCGCGGTGATGGAAAGATTGTTCAGCCTCTGCTGCTCAGCAGCGAGCAGGGCACGCGTGGCAACCAGCTGGGCTTCAGCCTGCGCAATGTCTTCGTTACGACTGCCTGCTCTCAACAATGCCAGCTGTGCTTCCGTATCCCGCAGGCGTGACATGTTACCGTCGCGTCGGGTTTCTGCAGTCTCCAACGTAGCTTGTGCCGCCAGCTTCCGATCGACGATGGACCTGGTGCGCTCATAGTCACGCTCACTTTCGAGCAATTGGCTGCGCGCGGTATCGACACGAGCGGCAGCCGCAGTGATTTCCTCAGTACGTACGCCGTTATTCAGCTTTTCAAGATTGGCTTGCTGTTGGGCAATGTCAGCCTCAATCTTGCGCAGGCTTGTCTGCTGCAAGGTGGTATCGAGCTGCACCAGCAATGTACCAACTTCCACCTCACTGCCTTCTGCTACCGGTTGGCTGACAATGAGCTCTGGTGCCGTCGCCGCCAGTGTCACCCGATCACGCTCAAGCGTGCCCAACGCAACGCGCACGGTCGTCTCATCTTTGCGACCAAAGAAATAGTAGCCGCCTCCTGCCAGTGCAGCGATCACTAGCACCACGATGATCTTTTTCACAAGAACCTCCTATTTGGCAGTAATTCCCTGCAGAAACAACTTGAGTGCGTCATCCCTGAAGCCTTCGAGCATGGTGGTGTCGAATGTACGTCCAGTCAGATCCTGCGCGATCTGCAGCGCCATGAACGGGTACACCATCATCCCCATCAGCAGCACCACATGCCGGTCCACATCAAAATTACGGCGTACCTTGCGTTTACGTGCCTCATCAGCAACCAGGCTGCGAATAACACTGAATAGCTGTGGTGCGATCTGTTTCAGAAACAGCGGTCGCAACATGCCATTGGCCGGCAATACTTCGCGGATCATCAAGTGCGGAAGCCATGGGCGGGAACACAGGTGCGCATGGAAGTAATGCACCCACTCCTCAAGCGAGGTCAAAGCCGACATGCCTGCCGCCAACGGCGCAAATGCCGCTTGCAGCACGGCGAGATGCAGCTCCTCCTTCTTCTTGAAGTAGTAATGAATCATCGCCGGCGTTACGCCGGCTTCGCTGGCGATGTCGCGGTTATTGCTGCCCTTGATGCCATGGCGGGAAAAGTGCAAACAAGCGGTCTGCACAATATTGCCCTGGGCATCGCCGGCGCTCTTCAGTTGAGGACGCCCCGGCTGGGCTTTTTTGCGGGCAGGAGTGGTTTTGGCTGGCATGACAAATAATTAATTAAACATTTAATTAACTAAGCTACGCGCATTGGCAATCGTTGGCAAGCGGGAGTTTGCTGTGTCAGCGCTCAGGTAGTGAGGGTGGTAAGCAACTTGTTGGTTCGCACCAGGGTCTGCGAGATCTTCTGGATGACCATTTGATCGAGCAACATCGCCAGGTCAGGATGTTCAGCGCGCATGCGGGTCAGTGAGTCCTTGTGCAACACATAAACCCGCGATTCAGTCACTGCGACGATCGACGCTGTGCGGGCCTCGCCGGTCGCAAAGGCCAGCTCACCCACAATGGCACCCTTCAGCAGGCGCGCCAGCCGGAAACCAGCGCCACCGCTCTTCGCTTTGATGACATCCAGACTGCCATTCTCGACAAAGAACATCTCATTGGAGAACTCGCCCTCACGGCAAAGGTATTCGGTTGCACCGACATGGCGGAACTCGCAATGCGTGCGCAGATTGCGCTGGTCTTCCGGATTGGAAAGAAAGCCGAAGCAGTCGCTGTCGAGCCACTCCTGGCGATGACTGTCGAGCACGGCCTCTTCGGCCGCTTCCAACGCGTGATCAAGCGATGCAAAAAACTGTAGATGCAAACCGGCGACCGGATCATTGGCCAGCGACAACAGGCTGGCCTTGTTGTGCTCGGCGTGCACCAGGTAAAAACGTACGGGCAACGCGTGATAGCGCCGCAGGATGCGCTGGAACACTCCCAGCGCCGAACGATCAATGCCGCTGACACGAGTGAAATCGAGCACCACTCCCTGCATCTCATGCATGCTCATCTGCCGGAACACATTGTCGATACTGCTGGCAGAACCAAAGAACACATAACCGCTCAGGCGATACACCACCGTGGCAGGACCATGCAGCTTCAAGGCTTCCACCTGTTGCTGAGGACGCACCACTGAGCTTGTCAGCAAAGAAAGATCGGCAGTGAGACTCGCCAACGGAATGCGGCTGCAGGTAACGGCAAACATGACACATGAAATCAGCACCCCTGCTGCGAAGCCGCTGAGGAATCCGAAATTGGCTACCAGTACCAGGATCAGCAGGATCTCCGACAGCTCCAGCAACGAGATCTTGCCCCACTGGTTCCAGATCCACTGTCGCAACATGCCAAGACCCAGATACAGCACGAGTCCGCCCAGTGCCGCCTTCGGGATCGTCGCAATGATGCCGCCTGCGCCGAGCAACACTGCCAGACAAATTCCCGCGGCAATGACACCAGCCAGTTTGCCGCCGTGTGTCTGGTGATTCAGCATCGTGCGGCCTATCGAGATAATGCCAACGAAACCACCAAGCGCCGCTGTTACTACCGATGTTTGCGCATGTGCCCGCAACACGCGCTCCAGATCGAACTCTTTGCCGAAGTTCAGCTCAAGACTGGCGACCGACAACAGGATCGTCAGCACACCCACAAAACACACCACCAGCATGGCCGGTGCATTGCGCAACAGCACCAACAAGTCCTGCCAGCTCCAGTCCAGTTCCCACGGCGGTAACCAGGGCGTGCGACCCAGACCGCTGAACAACCAGTCCTCGCGATTGGCCTGCACGACGTCGCGCAACGGCGGCAGATAGACAAGCAAGGTGGCGGTAATCATGACGAGTGGAATCAGCAGCGGCCCCTTCACGCGGCGTTCCAATGCAAACAACACGAAGACGACCAGCAGGGCATAGCCAAGTTCAGGCCGCAGCGGATCTGCCAGAAAGTGATCGAGTCCTGCCATTGAGAACGGTGTTGCCGCGACAATGTTCATCGCACCACTCGCCATCAGCCAACCGGTGGAAGCCAGAATGCCCGCCATCACGGGAAACGGGATGTACCGCACAAGGCCAGTCAGTTTGTAGTGCGCCACTGCGTAGAACGTCAGCGCCGACAATACTGTCGTCATGGTGATGACGCCGAGCATCAGCCTGAAACCCTGCTGCTGGTCCAGCGACAGTGCGCCCACGGTCGCCAACACGCTGACCAATACCGAGATCGTGTTGGAGTCCGGTCCGCTGATGAATGTCTTTTCTTCCGAGAACACGCCGAGCAGCGCGCCAGCGATGGCTGTGATCAACGTGATCGTGATGCCGAAGCCAACCTGCGCCGCCAGTGGCCCCGAGAACAGCAAGGCGCCATAGGCAACGGAATAGATGACGGCACTGAGTCCGACAATGATGCCCGCCGATACCTGCTGGCTGAGATTGCGGGAATCCAGTTTCACTACATCAGGCCTTCGCGGTTCTGAAATAATCGACCACGGCCTGCACGAGCGCTTCTGTGGAATCGACATAGAGTTGAGGCGCTGCCAGATACTGGCCGCGCAATCCGATAGGCAATTCCGTGCAGCCAAGAATGACCATCTCGGCGCCGCGACTGCGCAGCATGTCGGCCGCTTGCGTCAGTAGCACTTCCGCTTCGCGAATTTTGTCCGCCTTGATCAACGCAATCGAGGGCGACACCAGCGTGGTGAACTCCTCATCACTGGACGAGACCACATCGAAACTCTGCTCGAGCAACGAGGTCTTGTAGATACCCATGCGATGCGTGCCGAAAGTCGATAGCACGCCGACTTTTTTCGCAGCAGGATTTTTCTTTCGTACCTGCGCTGCGCTTGAGCGCACGATATGGAATACCGGCACCTGCGAGGCGGCGACCATCTCGTCGTACCAGCAATGCGCGCTATTGCATGGAATGCAGATCGCGGTGGCGCCGCTATTATTGAGAAAATGGATGCCAGCCAGCAGTTGTGGCAGCGGAGAAGGGCCATCGCCAACGATATGGGCCGTGCGATCCGGCGTTGTGCAATCGCTGTAGAGCATGACGGGAATATGTTCCTGGTCTACCGAAGCAGGCGTGTGCTCAACCAGCTTTTTCAGGAAATCGGCGGTGGCAAGCGGACCCATTCCACCCAGTACTCCGAGAAAGTTCTGCATGAGCGTCCTTGTGCTTGCGGCCAGTTTGCCAATCCGTGCCAGAAATGTAACAGAACCGTTACATAACGGCGATAAGGAAGTCGGTCGCGGTTCCTGCAGTCAAAAAAATGCCCGCAAAAAGCGGGCATTTTGATAAAGCTTTAACAAGCCAGG
>JAZKEH010000397.1:0-5686 GCA_040387155.1 Pseudomonadota bacterium
GATCGCGATGATGAAATACATCGGGATCAGCATCACTTCCCAGAAGAAGAAGAAGAGGAACAGGTCGAGTGCGGTGAACACGCCAATAACACCGGCCAGCGTCCACAACAGATTGAAATAGAAGAAGCCGCTGCGTTCATGAATTTCGCCCCAGGCAGCGCCCAGCGAGATCAATCCCAGGAATACAGTCAGGGCAACCAGCATCAGGCCAAGGCCATCGACGCCGAAGATGAAGCTGGCGCCAAAGCGTGGAATCCAGTCAGCCTGCATCAGTACCAACCACTCGCCGCGTTGGCCCAACTGGGCAACCGTGTCGGCGGTGCCGAGACCCATCGTGTCAGGCGCGACCAGCATCATGATGACGAGGAACAGGTCGAGCAGGATTGCGGCCAGCGCCACTGCGCGTGGATGCTCGGCTCCCCTGCTCTCTGCCAGCCAGGCGCCAATGCCGCCGGCAAAGAGGATCAACATCAACCAAACCAGAATCATAGCAATACTCCAATGCTAACGAGCAGCAACACACCGCTGATCATCGTGAGGGCATACCAACGCAATTGACCGGTCTGCGTATCGCTGACCAGGCCATGCAACACCAGCGTAAGCTTGGCGGTGCCGTTGTAGATTGAATCGATGAAATCCTTCCTGTTGATGCGGGCCAGCGTCACGTAGGGTTTAACGATTATCTGGTCATACAACCAATCCATGCCCCACTGCGTGAACCAGAAACGATGCAGCGCCTTGCCCAGGCCGCTCGCCACCAGTTTGTCGGTATTGATGCCGCCCTTGACGAATATCCACCAGGCAGCAAGACCACCCAACATCGGCAACAGCACCATTACGAGCTGCGCCATCATCGACGGATGATGCTCTTCCACAGCAGGGAAGATTTCTTCTACCGGGATATGAATGAAACCACCGAGCACTGACAGGATGGCCAGCAGCACCAGTGGACCTTGCAGGTGCCAGCCCATTACTTCGTGGCCGTCATGGGTCTTCTTGCCGAAGAACACCAGGAAGTAGAGACGGAAACTGTACAGATAGGTCATCACCGCACCCGCCAGACCAGCGAGGAACAGGATGAAGCCGCCCTCATGATGGGACATGGCTGATGCCAGGATCTCTTCCTTGCTGAAGTAGCCAGAGAAACCGGGGAATGCCACCAGGCCAAGGGTGCCGATCAGGAAAAAGGCGTGTGACCACGGCAGATCCTTGCGCAGACCACCCATCTTGAAGATGTTCTGTTCATGGTGCATGCCGAGAATGATGGAGCCAGCCGTGAGGAACAACAGCGCCTTGAAGAAGGCATGCGTCATCAGGTGGAAGATGGCGCTGGACCAGGCGCCAACGCCGAGTGCCAGGAACATGTAGCCGATCTGGCTCATCGTCGAGAACGCCAATACTTTCTTGATGTCGCTCTGCGTCAGTGCGGTGAAGCCGGCCATCAGCAAGGTAATGGCGCCGATGACGCCTACCAGGAACTGCACCTCCGGTGCCAGCAAGTACAACACGTGCGTACGGGCAATCAGGTACACGCCTGCGGTCACCATGGTGGCCGCGTGAATCAATGCGGAGATTGGGGTTGGGCCTGCCATCGCATCCGGCAACCAGGTCTGTAATGGCAACTGGGCGGATTTACCGACGGCACCACCAAGCAGCAACAAGGTTACCGCAATCGCCATGCCTTCACCGCCACCAGCGGTTGGCCATTGCGCTTGTGCAGTCTGCATGGCTTCCTGGATGTTCAGCGTGCCAACACTCTGGAACAGCAGGAACAAGCCAAGCGCCATCGAGGCATCACCAACACGGGTGATAACAAACGCCTTGCGCGCGCAGTAGCCGTTGTAAGGGTCCGTGTACCAGAAGCCGATCAACAGATAGGAGCAGAGGCCCACGCCTTCCCAACCCATGAACAACAGCAACAGGTTGTCGCCCAGGACAAGGATCAGCATGGCAGAGACAAACAGGTTCATGTACGAGAAGAAACGCGCAAAGCTCGGGTCGTCGTGCATGTAACCCGTGGCGTAGACATGAATCAGGAAGCCGATGCCTGTGATGACGAACATCATGACGAGGGAAATGCCGTCGAGGTACAGCGTGAAGCCGGCGTTGAAATTGCCCACGCTCATCCACGTCCAAAGGTGTTGTGAATAGAACGGCAGATCCGATTGCATGAAGTCGTAGCCAACCAGCGCTGCGACGACGAAGGCCAGGCCTATCGAACCAGCACCAACGATACCGGCGGGAACTTCAGGCAGTTTGCCCTGCGTAAAGATAAGGATCAGTGAACCGATCAGGGGGATGGTTGGTACCAACCACAGTAAGTCGAGCATCTGGTTTCTCCCCTAGCCTTTCATCTTGCTCAGGACGTCAAGGTCCAGAGTCTTGAAGCGATTGAACATCTGCAGCACCAGCGCGAGGCCTACTGCAACTTCGGCAGCTGCCAGACTGATGATCATCAGGAACATGATCTGGCCATCGGCTTCGCCCCAGCGGGCGCCAGCAACCACGAAGGCCAGTGCGGCGGCATTCAGCATGATTTCAAGCGACATCAACACGAACACCATGTTGCGGCGGGTCAACACGCCGATCAGCCCGAGCGCGAACAGGATCGCGGCGAGGAGCAAGCCGTGCTCCATCGGGATTGGTTGCATCAGTACAGTTGGCATTGCGTAGTAGTCCTGATTCCGTTGTGTCGTTATTTACGAGCCAGATGGTACGCACCGACCAGACCGGCCAGCAGCAGCATCGACGCGAGTTCAACCGCGAGTACATAAGGTCCGAACAGTTCGATACCGACCTGTTTGGCAGCAATAACGGTGTGACCCATTTCCGTGTTGCCGGTTTCTTTCATGACCAGCACCAGTTCAGCCAGCAATGGCGCCGCCATCAACGAAGGTCCTATCCACATGGAAGGTTTCATCAGCCAGGCACGTTCCTGATCAATGGTGGCATGACCGAGGTTCAGCATCATCGCAACGAACACGTACATGACCATGATGGCGCCGGCATAGACGATGACTTCCAGCGCGGCGGCGAAATGGGCGCCGATCGTGTAGAAAATCACGGCCAGCGAAATCAGCGACAGGATGAAGTACAGCAACGCATGGGTCACGTTGACGCGAGTGATCGCAATCAGGGTGGACAGCACACTGACAACAGCAGCTATGTAGAAAAGCAGACTCATGGCAGCAAACTCCTGCGGTCGATCGGCGGCAGCTCGTTGCGAGCTTCGCCCTTGCCTTTACCACCGATGGATTTACCGGCGATCTTGTAGAAGTTGTAGTCGTGGTATTTGCCGGTGCCGTTGATCAGCAGGTCTTCCTTCTCCCACACCATGTCCTGGCGCACGTATTCGGCCATTTCAAAATCGGGTGTCAGCTGGATGGCATTGGTCGGACAGGCTTCTTCACAGAAACCGCACATGATGCAGCGCGAGAAGTTGATGCGGAAAAATTCCGGATACCAGCGGCCGTTCTCGTCTTCGGTTTTCTGCAAGGCGATGCAATCCACTGGGCAAGCAACTGCGCAGAGGTTACAAGCCACACAACGTTCTTCACCGTCAGGGTCGCGGCTCAGGATGATGCGGCCGCGCCAGCGTGGAAACATGTACGGCATCACGTCTGGATACTCGACCGTATCCGGCTTTTTGAACATGTGCATGAAGACCAGCCACAACGTGACGATCTGCGACCAGATGATGTAAAGCTGTTTGCCTAAGGCTGAGATCATGGTTAGTTCCCCTGGGCCAATACAACAGCGCCGGTGACCAGCAGGTTGATGAGAGACAGCGGCAGCATTACCAGCCAGCCGTAGTTCATCAATTGGTCATAGCGCGGACGCACCAGTGCGGCACGTACCAGAATAAAGAAGAAAATCCAGAAACCGGTTTTGACAGACATCCAGAACAGGCCCGACAAAATCGGATAACTCTCGAAGTCCCAACCAAACGGTCCGTACCAGCCACCGAAGAACAGCACCGGGATCAGCGCCGACAGCACCAGCATGCCGATGTACTCACCGACGAAGAACAGGCCGAACTTCATGCCGGAATATTCGGTGTTGAAACCGGAAATGATTTCAGACTCGCCTTCTGCCAGGTCGAACGGCCAGCGTTTGGTTTCGGCCAACCCGGCGATGACGAAGATGATAAAGCCTATGAATTGCGGGATTACAAACCACTGGTCTTTCTGCGCTTCCACAATCTCGCGCATGTTGAAGCTGTCGCCGAGAATGACAACGCCGAGGATCGAGATGCCCATGAAAACTTCGTAGCTGATCATCTGGCCAGCAGCACGCAAACCACCGAGCAGTGCGAACTTGTTGTTGGAAGCCAGACCGCCAAGCATGGCGGAATAGGCGCCCAGACCGGCCATTGCGAATATCCACAACAAACCAATGTTCAAGTCCATGATGCCAATGCCAGGCGCGAGCGGAATTACCGCGAAGCTCAGCAGCATCACCACCGGAATGATGGCCGGTGCCACGACAAAGGGCAGTTTGTCAGCGAATGGCGGGATCCAGTCTTCTTTCGTGATCAGTTTGCCCACGTCCGCCAGCGACTGTGCGATACCGAAGGGACCGACGCGGTTCGGACCAAGACGTTCGTTGAGGAAGCCCAGCACGCGACGCTCGACCCAGATCAACAAGGCTGCGGTCACCAGCACGGCACCAAGGATCAGTGCAATGTTGATGGGAGAGCCGACGACAAATTCAAACATGGTGTCTCTCTCCTACTTGCCTTGGATGCCGCGACCGTAAGCAGAACTGCTGCCGGCGTCGCTGACGATGATGTTGCTGGCGCGCCAGTCTTTCGGGTTCTGCCAGTTGGTCGCCTTGTTCAGCGCAACGCCGGCAGTCGTCATGTTCTGGAAATTCAGACCACTCAGACCAACGGTGATACCCACAGTACCCGGGGCTACCGAAGCACGTGCCAGATAAGGCACGGAGCCGTTGTGCTGTACCTGCACGCCATCGCTGGCACCGAGGCCGAGTTTGGCAATGTCGACCGGGTTCAGCGCTACGTAAGCAGCCGTTGCCTTGGCCTGGATTGCTTCACTGCGGGCAGTCAGTTCTTCGCTGCCGAACAGGTGATAGATCGGGAACATGGCAAAGCCATTGATTGCTGCTTTGGCGGTGGTGGCAGGGTAGAAAGTTTTCGTGCCGGTAAATGCATCCAGCAACAACTCGCCATTGCCACCTTGCGTCAGTTCACCACCGGCAGTTTTCTGGAACTTGAACACGCTCTGGTTGGAGTTCCAGCCCGGTGCCCAGGGTGACGAGAAAATCGTTGCATCTTTCGTTGGAGGCACGCCTTCCATCGAGTAGTTCATGATGCCGTCTTCATCCTGCTCCTGCTTCGGCTCATGCACGTTCAAGTGCGCGCGCATGGCAGTACGACCGCTATAACGATGATGCTGACGTGGTGCACGTTGGCCTGCAAAGCTCCAGTCGGCGCCCGGTGTCAGTTTCTGCAATTTGTAACCGTTAGGCAGAATGGCGGCAGCACCACCAGTCAGCACGTGAATGCGTGGCTCTTTGCCGAATTCGCTATCGCACAGCCATTTGGCGCTGGACTGGATTTCCTGCTTCGGTTTGAACGTCGCATAGAAATGTTGCGCACGGCCTTCGTAGTTGACGAAAGTGCCCGTGGTTTCGGCAAAAGTACCAGCGGCCAATACGAGGTTCG
>JAZKEH010000398.1:0-2356 GCA_040387155.1 Pseudomonadota bacterium
CCATCAACGTGTACTGTGCCGCGGGTCCACAGCAGTTGACCCTGCCGAACGTGACCACCACCAACAGCTCACCAACCGGTTTGTTCCGCGCCACCAACACACCGCTCGACTGGATGAAGTTCAGCCAGGATGGCACGCGTCTCGAACCATTCGTGCTGGGCAGCACCACTGCCACCACTGGCACCGGCAACAGCGCAACCACCTCGGGCAGCCCGGAAGCGGGTATCGATTACCAGACCTCCCTGTTGGGACCTACGGGTATGGAAGTGGTGTCGCGTTCCAGCCTGTTCGGCGCGCAGTACGACTTCTCCTCCACGCTGACGGGCTTTGTACAGCTGATCGCAGGCCGTACCGAATCCAACGACACGTCCAACAACGCGAACTTCAGCATGGTGAACACCTTCGCGCCGCTGATTGCGGTCGACAACGCCTACCTGCCGGATTCCGTTCGTCAGGTCATGCAGGCGCGCGGCCTCACACAGATTGCGCTGCACAAATCCAGCCAGCAGTTCGACGGTCGTCCGGAAATCGGGTCGACGCGCAAAGGCAAGAACGTCTTTACGCAGTGGCAGTACAGCGTTGGCTTCGACTGGGACTTTGCCGAAACCTGGAACCTGCGCGCGTCGTGGCAGCAGGGCGAATCGAAACGTAACTCCACCGCCTACAACCTGGTGCAGGTGGATCGCATGTTCCTCGGCCTTGACGCAGTGCGCGATCCGGCTACCGGCCAGATCGTCTGCCGCTCCAAGCTGCGCAACCCGTCGTTGACGGAGCTGGCGAACGCGACGGAGATAAGGGGCAGAATTTCCAACGTGCCGCTCAATCCTTACATACCCGCCGGCGTACCCGGCAATACGCAACCACTGCCGTACCCGGTGGAACCGAAAGCGATCACTGATTGCGTGCCCTACAACGTGTTTGGCAGTGGCAACATGAGCGCGGAAGCTATCGATTACGTTGGCACCGACCGCTTTAACATCGGCTACGTTGACCAGGACTTTTCTGAAGTGCTCGTCACCGGCGAAGTGCATGAAGGCTGGGGCGCAGGCCCTGTCAGCGTTGCTGGCGGCGTCACCTGGCGTGATCAGCAGTTCATTACCTATGCCACTCCGCTCGACGTCGACCTGCTGGGTCCTGCACTCAACGTTCCGTCGCTCGGCATTCGCGGCATAGGCTCGGGCTTCTCCACCAGCACGGCGCTGAACCTGTTCTCAGGTATTCCCAAAATCGGCGGTCAGGCCGACGTGTGGGAATGGTTCTCCGAGGTGTTCGTCCCGGTGTGGGAATTCAGCGGTGGCCAGCGCATCGATACCGACTTCGCCTTCCGCCGTTCGACCTATGATCGCAGCGGTGCGATCGACAGTTGGAAGATAGGCGTCAACATGCAGGTGCATGAAGACCTGCGCCTGCGTCTCACCAAATCGCGCGATGTACGTGAACCCACCTTCGCTGAATTGTTCGACGCGCAGGGCTCTGGCGAAACCATCACCGATCCAGTCCCCGGCAATGGCACCTATCTGATCAACACGATACGTGGTGGCAACCCGGAACTGAGACCGGAGTACGCCGACACGCGTACCATCGGTTTCGTTTATCAGCCCACCTTTGCCCAGTGGGTTGATGGACTGCAGCTCTCTGTCGACCTCTACGAAGTGGACATGGAAGACGCCGTATCACGCCTGAGCGCCGTGCGTATCATCAACGAGTGCTTTACCACGCAGTCACCAGAGTTGTGCGCCTTGGTCAAACGCGACACGCCTACCGGCCCGGTAACCCAGGTACTCGATGTGTTCCTCAACGTTGCTGCGGCGAAAACCCGTGGCGTCGATGTGGAAATGTCCTGGCGCAAGGAGATCGATTTGTTCTCTTCGAGCCTGGACGAGAACTTCACGATCCGCTGGCTCACCGGCCGTACCTTTGAACGCTCTGACACGGCGCCCAATTCCACCCCGGTGGATCGCGCTGGCAGTCTTGGCATGCCCGACCTGACCACCAACCTGACAGCGATCTATGGCATCGGTCCCTGGTCGTTCCAGGTGCAGGCACAGTTCGTCGATGCAGTGAAAAGGAATTTCCTGTGGCTCGAAGGCATCCAGGTGGATGACAACCATGTAGCGTCGATGACCTGGTTCAACGGCCGCGTCGGCTACGCAGGTGAACTGGCCAGTGGTTCCACCTGGAACGTCGGCTTCAACGTGCAGAACATTCTGGACCGCGAGCCGCCGATTTTTGGCTGGACCAACAACACCTACGATCAGTATGGCCGTCGGTATAACCTGAACTTCAACTTCAGCTACTAGGAAGTATTTGCAAGCCCTGCACCCCGGCGATGGCACTGCTGTCGCCGGGGTTTTTT
>JAZKEH010000399.1:0-523 GCA_040387155.1 Pseudomonadota bacterium
GTTGGTAGCCAGCGGCGTTTCATTGGTCGAAGCGCTGCACATCGCCACCGGTGTGATGACCAACACGCAGTTGCGCAACGCGACAGCAGTGGCTGCGCAAAGTGTCGAAGAAGGCGGCAGCCTTGCCCGCGCCCTCGATGCCAGCGGACACTTTCCGCCGTTGCTGACGCAGATGGTGGCCAGCGGCGAAAGCAGCGGCAAACTCGATGAGATGCTGGGGCGCGCAGCCCGCACACAGGAACGCGAGCTCGAACAGACGCTCAATGGGTTGCTGAAAGTGATAGAGCCACTATTGCTGGTAGTCATGGCAGTCGTCATCGGCCTCATCGTGCTGGCGGTGTTGTTACCCATCATGCAAATGAACACGCTGGTGGGATGATGCGAAATCGCAGACACAGCGCTGGCTTTACGTTGCTCGAGTTGCTGGTTGTGCTGGTCATACTCGCGTTGCTGGCCGGCATCGCCGTGCCGACCTTTTTTGGTCGCGCTGAAACTGCGCGGCTGCAGAAGGTGGAAGCTGACT
>JAZKEH010000399.1:533-1512 GCA_040387155.1 Pseudomonadota bacterium
GATTGCGACGGCGCTGAGTCTGTACAAACTCGACAACCGCATGGTGCCAACGACCGCCCAGAGTCTTGCTGCCCTGGTGACGAAGCCGGCGTTGGCGCCCGAGCCACCCCGCTACAAACAGGGCGGCTACCTGCGCGAGTTGCCACTGGATCCGTGGAACCATGCCTATCTTTATCTGGCACCCTCGCGCGATGGCAGCAAGGAATTCGAGCTGCTCAGTTATGGCGCTGATGCCCAGCCCGGCGGTGAGGGACAGGATGCCGATTCCAGCTTCTGAGCGAGGCTTCACGCTGCTCGAACTGATGACAGTGGTCTTGCTGATCGGCTTGTTGCTGGGTGTTGGTTTGTCACTCGACTTTGCAGACAGCGCAAACACGCCGCAGCAACAGGCACAACGCCTTGCGCAGCAATTCACGCTGGCCAGCGAAGAGGCCGTGCTGAGCGGTGCAATCGTGGGACTGGATTTCTATCGTACTGCAGACAATGCCAATGGCTATCGCTGGCTGTCGCATGATGGCAAGCAGTGGCATGAGCTGACACCGGCACTGGTCGATGCAGAAAGCAGCCAACACACGTTGCCGCTGCAGCAATTGCAACTGTTGATCGATGGCACGCCACTGGAGTTTGAAGAGTTGCAGGTATTGGAAGGCGACCAAGACGCCGAGCGTCAGCGCTTCACGCCGGAGATTCTGCTGCTGCCGACGCGCGAGCTTACGCCGTTTTCGTTGATCCTCGGCGAGGCCGTCGGCGGCGTGGTACTCAGCATGGATGCGCTGGGTCGCACCACGGTGACAGACAATGCGCGCTAACCACGGCTTTACCTTGATCGAAGTGCTGGTCGCCATGTTGGTGCTGGCGCTGGCGATGACAGCCTGGCAGTTGCGGATCAGTTCCCAGCTCGACAATGCAGGTTATCTGCGTGACAAGACGCTGGCGTCGTGGGTTGCGTACAATGAACTGCAGTATCTGCACCTGGCCA
>JAZKEH010000400.1:0-2042 GCA_040387155.1 Pseudomonadota bacterium
CGACTTTAACCAGGCCTTGACCAGCTTTCTGGCCGCTATCGAAACCGACAATCATCAATTTGCTTCAACGCTGGATTTCATCAACAGGTGGTTCGACTTCACGCCGTCCGCGTTCCGCAATGGCCCGGTAGTCAATACTATCGACCAGAACCAGGGAAGCTGTCGCGTGTTGGCGATGGCGCTTATGCAAGACTTGACTGCTAATCAGACCCTTAAATGTTTTGGCGAGCATTATCGCGATGTACTGGCCACACCTGGCGCAGACAATCATCAAAACCTGCGCCGGCTGCAGGCAGATGGACTGAAGGATATCCAATTCGACCGGCAACCCCTGCGCCGCAAGTGAGTGTGTCGGTGGCGTGTTGCTTCGGGACGAAAGCCTGTTTTGGCAAATTCGGGCTGGCCATTCCAGGAATCATGATGAACAACGGCGATGGAGATGACCGCCAGCGATCAACGTCACGGTTAACCTGCAAATCCGCTCAGCCTTTGCGCAGGCCCAACCGTCTGAAGTAGCTGATCACGCCAGTCACGCCCAGCCACAGCATCGCGACTGCGCTGATGAACACCAGGAACAGATACACTTCGTTCATTCCATAACCCGCATGCAGCGGATAGGCCTGGTTGATGAGTCTGCGACTGATGGAAGCTGCATCCGAACGTTCGCTGACGCGCACTTCGCTGGTTACAAAATCAAAAATCACGGAGGTCCTGCCGTTGGGATGCCATTCGCCCGGCAGGCGAAAACGCACGCTGGCCTGCGCTGCGCCTTCAGTGCCAAGCCTCACATAGGTTGGCCATCCGTCGGGCACCGCAGCTACCGCATGTTCCAGCAGTTGGGAAGGTTGGGCGTCCGCGGCGTTCTGCATTGGTTGCGCTTGCGCCGTGAAGGGTTGAGCAGGCAGCAGGGGAAATACCAGTGATTGCCAAAGCAGCAGTGCGCCGCCGAGAGACACCAGCGTGACAATGAGCGAAGACAATGCGCCGCTGTGCCGGTGATATTGCATCAGCAGCTGCACCTTGAACTGCCTGCGGCTCGGAAAAATCCAGCGCAAACGAAAACCCTTGCGCGCGGGCCACCAGAGAATCACGCCCGTGATGCCCAGCGCGACCGCAATCAATGCGCCGATCAGCAGCAGATATTCTCCAAACAATCCCGCCATCAGCTCCACATGTAACTCGCGTGTGATGACGAGTGCATCGAAGAGCCAGTGGTCCTGGCCCACGGGTTCAACTGTACCGAGTGCGTAAGCATGCAGATGGTCATCCGCGCCGGTCAGCATCCAGTAGGGTTCGTCGGGATTGGGCGCTTTTATCAGATAGGTTTCGATGTCCGGCACCCGTGTGGCGAGAAGGTCGAGCTCCGCACCCATGCGCTCGATGTCATATGTGGCGGGCAGGCTTTCACCCGGCATCACGATCCAGCGGATCAAATGCTTTTTGTAGACCAGCGGTAGAGCCGTGAGGGCTGCAATAAACAATACGAGCGTGGCGATCAGCCCACCCCAGCGGTGCCAGCTGAGCAAGGTGCGGGATGGAACTGCCTTGACTGACTCGGCTGCGCGCGTTGATGTGATTACCTGACCGTTCATGGGCTCAGAACGACCGCTGCCAGGCAACCGTGAAACTGCGGCCCACCCCTTTGAAGTTGCGTACGTCGAGCGGATTACTCTGCGAGTAATAGGTAAAGTAATCGCGGTTGGTCAGGTTCTGTACCGAAAGATTGAAATTACCGCCGAAGCCCGCAACCTGCGCTGTCAGGTCTGTCGTGGTGTAGCCGTCGAAACTGTTGTAGATCGCCCCGGTGCGGTTCCTGAACTCACGATCCTCGAGATAGCTCACCTGCAGCCGTGTATTGATTCCCTCCGACCAGATATGTTCCCAGCTCAGGTTGATGCGGTCGGGCGACACGTTGTTGCCGTCGAGATCGCTGTCTACGCGATTATCGAGGTTGGAGTCGTAACGGCCGTCGGTTTCTGCATATCGCAGCCCGAGCGTGTCCTGCTCACCCACACGCCAGTCAGCGCGGAATTCTAGTCCGT
>JAZKEH010000401.1:0-1229 GCA_040387155.1 Pseudomonadota bacterium
TCGGCCAGGTTGGGTAGCGCTGCTGCGACATTGGATTCGGGCACCCACTGACAGGCCAACGTATAGCCGCGAGCCTGCAGGGTAGGCTTGATCCACTTTTTGGATTCCTCGGTTGCTGCACAGTCCACGGCCTTCACCAGACAGGCCTGGCACATGCCAGCCTTGCAGGCGTAGGGGAGGGCAATGCCATGGCGCAACAGACAGTCCAGCACGGTCTCGTGCGGTTTCAGCTCCAACGGCTGCTGTTCATAGGTCAGGGTCGTCATGGAACGGCAGTATAGCGGTATTCAGCCATTGTTAATGTCGTGCCCCGACTCGGTATTTACCGCCGTAGTTTGCAGGGAAACGATCAGGGATAATGGTCGCCTGTTCCGTCCTGCATTCCGCAATCGAGGTTGGTTTGTCCTCATCCCCAATACCCCGGCTTTATCTGGCTTCGGCGTCGCCGCGTCGGCGCGAGCTGCTGACGCAGATAGGCCTTTCGTTCGTGGTTATACCCCAGCAGATTGACGAAAGCCTGCGCCCTGGCGAACGGGCTGACCACTATGTGCTGCGACTCGCCACCGAAAAGGCCGGTGCGGGCTGGCAGGACCTGCAGCGTGAGCTGGCACTGCCAGTGCTCGCTGCCGATACCAGTGTTGTCTGCGAGGGCCAGATCCTCGGCAAACCTTCCACACTTGAAGAAGCCAGAACCATGTTGCAGCTGTTGTCCGGCCGTACACATCAGGTGCTGACGGCCGTCGCTGTCGGTTTCGAGGACATGTTGCAAACGCGAGTCGTCAGCACCGATGTGGGCTTTCGCCAGTTGTCGATCAACGAGATTGATGCCTACTGGCACAGCGGCGAACCGCAGGACAAGGCGGGCGCCTATGGTATCCAGGGCAAGGGCGCCTTGTTCGTCGAAAGCATCACCGGCAGTTACAGCAACGTCGTCGGCCTGCCGCTGTTTGAAGCTGCACAACTGCTGGAAGCCTTCGGCATTCATACCTTGGCGTTGTTGCAAGAACGTTTGCAGGAGCAAGCAGCATGAGCGTGGAAATTCTGATCAACGCCAGCCCCAGCGAGACGCGGGTAGCCCTCATCGAGCAGGGCTTGCTGCAGCAGATCTATATCGAACGCAACAATCGGCGCGGACCGGTCGGCAATATCTACCTCGGCAAGGTCGTGCGCGTCATGCCCGGCATGCAGGCAGCGTTTGTTGATATCGGCCTCGAAAAAGCCGGCTTTAT
>JAZKEH010000401.1:1239-10782 GCA_040387155.1 Pseudomonadota bacterium
TGTACGCGTCCGACTTTGCGAACCGGGCGGGCGGTGCCGGGACCGGACGGGTTTGAGCTGGTACCACAGCCAACAGTGCCAATCGACGTGTTGGTACGCGAAGGCCAGATGCTGGTCGTGCAGGTGACGAAGGAACCGATTGCGAGCAAGGGCGCGCGTCTCACTACTTTCCTGTCGATTGCGTCGCGTTACCTGGTGCACATGCCGCACAACCGCCATCTGGGAATTTCGCAGCGTATTGAGAATGAACCGGAACGCGATCGTTTGCTGGCTGCACTGAACAAGGCGGTGGTGGATGAAGGCGTACTCGATCAGGGCGGCTTCATTTTGCGCACCGCAGCCGAAGGCATTGGTGAGCACGAAATGCAGAGTGACATCCGCTTCCTGCGTCGCGTCTGGAACGCTGTTGGACGTCGCATCAGTGAAACGCATGAGTTGAAAATCATCTATACCGATCTGGTGCTGTACGTGCGCGCGATGCGCGATCTGCTGACGCCGCAGGTCGAACGCATCCGCATCGACGACGCCAAGGTGCGCGACGAGATTCTGAAGTTCGCCAATGATTTTATCCCGGAGATCGCTGGCAACATCGAGCTGTACCAGGGCGAGCGCCCGCTGTTCGATGTGTTTGGCATCGAGGACGAAATCCAGAAAGCGTTGGGTCGCAGTGTAAAACTGAAGTCCGGTGGCAATCTTGTCATCGACCAGAACGAAGCGATGACAACGATCGATGTCAACACTGGCGCCTTCCTCGGTAACCACAACCAGGAAGAAACGATCTACAAGACGAATGTGGAAGCAGCCAAGGCAATTGCGCGCCAGATCAAGGTGCGCAACCTTGGCGGCATCATCATCATCGACTTCATCGACATGCAGGACGAAGAGCACAAGCGGCAGGTGCTGCGCACACTGGCGAAGGCGTTGGAGAAGGATCCCGCCCGTACTCGCATTTCACCCATGTCGGAACTTGGGCTCGTCGAAATGACCCGCAAACGCACGCGCGAAAGCCTGCGGCAGATGCTGTGTATCGAATGCAGTGTTTGCCAGGGTCGCGGCAGCATCAAGTCTGCCGAAACCGTCTGCTATGAAATTTTCCGCGAGATCGTGCGGGTTGCGCGTGCCTACGAAAACCGGGCATTGCTGGTAATCGCTTCGCAGAAAGTCGTCGACCGTCTGCTTGATGAAGAATCTTCCACCGTAGCCGATCTTGAACAACTGACCGGCAAGAGCATCAGCTTCAAGGTGGAAGCGTTCTATGCCAACGAGCAGTTCGACGTGGTGATGTCGTGAAACCATTGCCGCTGCGCGTTCTGCGCCGCTTCAAGCATATTGGTTTGTTGTTGCTGTTGTTGTTCACGGCCTATATGACAGCAGGCCGGCTGTTGATGCCGCTGGTGTCGACGCGATCAGAGTCTGTCGAAGCGCGGTTGACGCAGATGATTGGGGCGCCAGTCACCTTGGCGGATATCAAGGGCTCCTGGTTTCGCTTCAGTCCCAGCATTGTCATTACCGACCTGCGTATTGGCAATACGCCGCAACAACACAGCATCGAGCGTGTTGAACTGTCACTGGACATGAAGGCGTCGCTGCTGGCACGCCGCGCTGTCGTCGATCGCATCCGCGTGGCCAACATCAACTTCACCCTGCAGGAACAGTCTGATGGTCGTTGGGGGCTGGCGGGTGTGCCGTCGCGTGGTGGCAACTATCTTGATCCCGTGCTGGATTTCCTGCTGCAGACCAATGAGCTCAGCGTGAACGAAGGTGTGGTGGTATTGCAGCGCCAGAGTGGTCAGCCGATTGTGATCGGTTCAGTAATTGTTGGGATACAGAACCGTGGCACCGATCATGACGCCCAGGTACAACTGCGTATCAACGATCAGGCGTCGCCTGCCCATCTGGTAATTCAACTTGATGGTGATCCGCGCAGCATTTTTTTGGCCACGGCCTGGCTTGATACCGGGCAGATGGATTGGCTGACATTGTTACAGCCGCAGTTGCCTGTCAGCTGGCAGTGGCGCCAGTTGCAGGGAGGCGGCCGCTTCTGGGTCTCCCTCGACAGCAATGGCTTGCAGAATTTCGCAGCTGAGCTGAGTGATCTGGACATTGATGCAGCACGCGTAGATTCGCCTCAGGTGCTGGCCTTGCAGAATGGCAGTGTGCAGTTGGCAGCGCGGCCGGTATATCGCGATGCGACGCAGCCGGCAGACTGGAACGTGCGCGCGCAGAATCTGGCGTTCGACTGGCAGAACACGCCATGGGAAGTTGAAAAATTGCAGCTGGCGCTGACGCAGGTGACAGAGGCGCCGCCGAGTGCTGCGGAGCCTGCCGCCGCAACATTGAACAAAACCTTGTTGTTGCAGGCGGACGCGCTCGACGTCGCCATGTTGAACCAGGTACTCACCACCGCAGTGCCTATGCCTGCCCAGGCACTGAGCGCGCTGCAAACGCTGCAACCGCAAGGCAGGTTAACCAACGTGCAACTCGAAAGCTCCACCACGGGAACGTATCCGCAGGGCTTTCGCTTGCGCAGCAATCTCGACAATGTTGCCGTCGCCGCCTGGCAGCAGGCGCCATCGGCGAGCGGTCTGGTTGGCTATGTAGAGGCGACTGCCCAGGGCGGCTTTGCCGAAGTGGATTCGCGCGATCTCACGTTGCAGCTGCCGTTGTTGTTTGGCGCGCCATGGCACTTCGACAAGGTCAACACGCGCGTCGATTGGCAGGCGAGCCGCGACGACGTCAAGGTGCACAGCTCCATCATTGACGTTGCCAATGCCGACCTGGCGGGGCGCGTGAGCTTTGCGATTCACAACACCCGCAATGCCGAGGGACTTTGGTTCAACGAACTCTCGCTGCAGATCGGCATGGATCGGCTACAGGTCAGTGCGGCGCCAACGCTGTTGCCGACAATTCCACGCTTGCAAGGCACGATGGACTGGCTGCGAACCGCGTTGCTGGGCGGCGAGCTTGGCGAGAGCGCCTTCCTGATGCACAGCCTCAGTGGTCGTGCGGCGCCGGAGAACGCAACCACAGTAGCTTCCTGGTACCGGGTAAAAAATGGCGCGCTGCAGTTCCTGCCGGACTGGCCGCGTTTGACCGATCTGGAGGCGACCGTCGTCCAGCGTAACAACTCGCTCGACATCGCGGCGACGCGCGGCACCCTCGCGGGCATTGCTGTCGACAGCGCCATGGCGCGAATTCGTTCTACCGAGAATGACAGGCAATTGCTCAGCCTCAGCGCAACGGCGACAACGGACACTGCGGTGGGACTCGATTTTCTGCGCAACACGCCAGTGCATGCCACGCTGGGCAGTTTTCTCGACAACTGGCAGGCTGCCGGTACGCTGGCTCTCAACGTTGGTGTCGGCGTCGATCTGCGTCAGCCCGATCAAAAGCCTTATGTGAATGTGGTCACCACTACCACCGACAGCCGTCTTGATCTCACCGACTTTGATTTGCAGCTCGGCGACATCGCTGGCGAAATCCGCTATTCCAGCGATAGCGGTCTTGAAGCCGACGGTCTGGCGGCGCGCCTTTTCGACTATCCGCTGCAGGCGACGATCACCACCGAGGCAGCCGGCACCCCGGCGCAGACAGTGAAAATAGCCGGCGATGGCAGGGCCTCAGTAGTTGCATTGCAGCAATGGTCAGGCCAGCCGGTGTTCGTGCGTGAGCTGTTCAATTACATGCAGGGTGAAGTCGATTACCACGGCCAATTGACGGTGGCGCCAGCAGCCAGCGGTGTAGGCAGCAGGACCAACTTGTTGATCGAGTCGGATCTGATAGGTCTTACCAGCAGCTTGCCGGCCCCGCTGATCAAGGCTGCTGACGAAAGTGCACCGTTTGCTGTCGAACTCGGTTTTGAGAACGACATTGACACCATGGATTTGCGGTACAGCGATTTTCTGACCGGTTCACTGTTGCTCGATGCCGCCGGCATCCAGCGTGGTCAGGTCAGCATTGGCGATCGCAATCGCAATTTCACGGTGCGTCAGTCCGATGCCAATGCGGCAGGTGTGCTTGTCAGCGGCGACATGGATCGTTTCGATGTGCCTGCCTGGGAAGACATTGCGCGCGAGCTCAACAAGGCCGGTGGCGAAGGTCGCGCAGTAGCCGATTATCTGCGGCTGGTCGACGTCAACGTGGGTGAGCTCGTATTGCCTGGCCTGACGCTGGAAAACGCCAACGTGGTAGTGCGCCATGCGGAAGCGGCCTGGCAGATAGATGCGCGCAATGACTTTCTCGCCGGCAAGCTGGCGATGCCGGATGATGCAGCGAAGCCTTGGCAAATTGCACTGGATTACCTGCGCTTCCCGCCAAGACCCGTCCTCGATACGACGGTAGCGGTGCCGCCGGAAGAAGTGGATCCCCTCGCCGATACCGATCCCACTGAGTTGCCTGCGTTCGATTTCAAAACCGCTGAACTGAGTTTCGGTGATCAAAGCCTGGGCGCCATTTCGCTGCAATACCGGCCGCATGCACGCGGCGCCAGTATCACGAATTTCAATTTGCAATCGCCGGATTCCACCATTACTGACACCACGCGCACGACGGGTGCTGCCGTCGACTGGGAATACCTCAACGGCGTGCATCGCACCCGTTTCACCGGCTTGTTTGCCGCGGGTGATCTGGCGAAGGTGCTGCCGGCATGGGGGCATGATGCCAACGTCATCAGCCGTGAAGCGCGGTTTGACAGTGATCTGAATTGGCCGGGTTCGCCGTTGTTCTTTTCATTGGAGCGTGCTTCGGGGACCATCAACATGGACATTGATGACGGTCGCTTTGTCGACATTGAATCCGGCTCTACCCGCCTGCTGGGTGCGCTGAACTTCGATGCCCTGGTACGTCGCCTGCAACTGGATTTCTCGGACATTTTTTCCAAAGGCTATTCGTTCGACAGCATCGACGGATTCCTGACGCTGACCGACGGCATCGTCACGACGACAACGCCGTTGACGATCGATGGTCCTTCCAGTGACCTGTCCATCGAAGGCGAGATAAATCTGCGCGACGAAACCATTGCCGCCGACATGCAAGTGCAGATACCACTCGGTGCCAACGTATCGATGGTTGCCGGTTTGCTCGGTGCCTGGCCCATCGCGGTAAGCGCCTATCTGGCCAGCAAGATATTCCAGAACCAGGTCGAAGATTTCACGACGGTGGTCTACCGTCTCGAAGGCCCATGGGCGCAACCCACTGCCGGTTTCGAACCGCCTGAGGATGCTGTCGCCGTCCCTGCCACACCAGTGCAATAACAAGAATGTAATGAGGAAATGATGGACAAGAGTTTATTGACGAACGGGTTATCGGTTGTGTTCTGCCTGCTGGGCCTGCTGCTGCCGGGATTTCTCGGCGAAGCGGTGTTGACGATGGGGCTCTATGCCTTTTCGGGAGCCGTTACCAACTGGATGGCGATCTACATGTTGTTCGAGAAAGTACCGGGTTTCTACGGCTCCGGTGTCATTCCTGCCCGCTTCACCGAATTCCGTGCGGGCATCCGCACCATGATGATGGAGCAGTTCTTCAACGCGGATAATGTGCGCAATGTGCTGCAATCGACAGTCGCTTCCGGCCCGTCACTGGTTGACAAGTTATTGCCGCGTATCAATTTCAGCCTGGCCTTCGACAGCCTGGTCGAGGTCATCATGCAGTCATCTTTTGGCACAGCCTTGTCGATGTTTGGCGGTGCCAAAAAACTGGAATCACTGCGTGAACCGTTCACCGAACGCATGCAGGATTTTCTGCGCGCTGTCGGCGAAGACAAGGAGATCATGGCGGACCTCAGTGGCCAGAGTGCCGATGCCTTGCTAGAGCGGGTTGAGCACATCGTTGATCAGCGGCTGGAACAAATGACTCCTCAACTGGTGAAGGAGGTCATGGAAAAAATGATCCAGCATCATCTTGGTTGGCTGGTCGTTTGGGGTGGAGTGGTTGGTGCCCTGATGGGTCTCGGTGTGGTTGTTATCCAGCACTATTGGCCTTGAGCCTGCCAACCGAACGTTTAAGAACGGGCCATTCCAATATGTTCGTGGCGAGCACAATGGAAAGTACAGGAAAGTTACGCGGCCGCTGAAAGCGCTCCTCTAGAATTCGGGCAAGACCTTCCCATTGCCGGCTCAGTCGAGGACGTGCGCTCCCATGGCCAGACCTATCGAATTTGTTTACGACGATGTCATCACCCGTGCCACCCACCAGTTCTGGAAGGATGGGTTTGTCGCCAGCTCGGTGCAGAAACTGCTGGATGCCACCCGCATCAATCGTGGCACCATGTACAACTCGTTTGGCGAGAAGGAAGTCTTCTTCCGCTCCTGTGTTGAGCAGTACAACGCCATGCTGCAGGACCAGATAGATTCAACACTTGGCAACGCGCAGCTGAAAGCGGCAACAGCACTGACTTCGTTCTTCCAGGAAACAACAACCGGCGTTCCGGCTGCCCAGCGCGGCTACGGTTGTTTGCTCGTCAATTCGTTGTGCGAAAGCATCAACTGGGACGACCAGCTCAACAAGTTGATACGCGAATCGCTGAATGTCATTCGCAAAGCCCTGTTGGTTCGCACCCGTGAACTGGAGAAGTCGAGGGGCCTGGTCAGCGGAGTCAGCGCCGAATTTGCCGCTGACCAATTGTTGGGTCTGTACCAGCTCAGCAAGCTCAATGCCCGTGCCGGCAAGAGCCCGAAACAACTGCTGGAACAGGTCAATTTTTCGCTGGCAGCCCTTCTCAAATAAAGGCAAGCTTTGGCTTCCTTGTGTGAGCTGAGGGGGCCGCTGTGGAACTCGTAATACTTGTCGTCTGTCTGGCACTGATCCAGTACATCTTTTTTACCGTCAACGTTGGCCGCGCCCGCATGAAATACGGTGTCCGCGCGCCCGCCATGAGCGGTAACCCGGTATTCGAGCGCTACCTGCGCGTGCAGCAAAATACGTTGGAACAACTGGTTCTTTTCATCCCCGTTCAGTTCATGTTCGCCTGGTCGGCCGATAATCTGCAGTGGTACGGCAACGAGATTGCAGCGGCCCTGGGCGTGGTCTGGCTGATTGGTCGCGCACTCTATGCCAGAAGTTACGTAAAGGAACCGTTGAGTCGCAGCGTCGGCTTCATGCTGACAGTCGTACCAAGCATGTTGTTGCTGGGCGGCGCGCTGGTGGCGGTATTTGTATCGCTGTTGTAACTGACGACGCGATTTTGAGTGAATAAACAAATGAAAGGTTCTGCAGGAAGGTCCGCTGTTGGTCAGTTGTTGTTGCTGGCATTGGCAGCATCAGTCGCTTACGGCGCAGTACCCGTAAAAAGCGTGGAAGTCATCAACACCTATCCGCACGACGCCAGCGCCTTTACGCAGGGCCTCGTCAGCATTGACGGCGTGTTGTACGAAGGCACCGGCCGTAACGGCGAATCGTCGTTGCGTAAAGTCGAACTGGCCACGGGCGCGGTTCAGCAACGGGCCATGTTGCCGGCGCAGCATTTCGGCGAAGGTATTACCGTACTGAACAACAAGGTCTATCAACTGACCTGGCAGACCCATGTCGGCTTCGTCTATGACCTGGGCAGCTTCAAGCAGGTACAGTCGTTCTATCTGCCTGGCGAAGGCTGGGGCATTACGCACGACGGCAAACAGCTGATCGTCAGCGATGGCACCGCCAATCTGCGCTTCCTCGATCCGGTCACGCTGAAAGAAACCAGCCGGGTGGCAGTGACTGAAGATGGCAAGCCGCTCGATAAGCTCAATGAACTCGAATACATCAATGGCGAAGTGTGGGCCAATGTCTGGTACACCAACTTCATCGTTCGTATTGATCCCGTCACCGGTGTCGTCAACAGCAAGCTGGACCTGAGTGATATCAACGAGAGTCGCAGCACCGACGATGTCCTCAATGGCATTGCGTGGGATGCAGACAGTCAGCGGCTGTTTGTAACCGGCAAGCTGTGGTCGCAGTTGTATGAGATCAAGGTCAGGGAGTAAGGCGGCCATCGGCAACCCAGCCTTAACCGTCAGGTCTATGCGCCACCTCAAGGTGCGCCTGCCAACGTTGGCCGTGCTGGCCTTCGTGGTATCACTGGCGGCCTGTGAATCCATCGGCTACTACGGTCAGGCTGTCTCCGGCCAACTCGGCTTGTTGCGACAGCGGCAATCCATCAACACTGTTTTGCAAAACGCCCAGTTGCCTGCAACCCAGCGCCAGCAGCTTGAACTGGTGCTGCGGTTGCGCAATTTTGCCGACAGGGAACTGCTGTTGCCGGTCTCTGACCAGTATTCCACCTACGTTGATTTGAGCAGTGACTTCGTCGTGTGGAATGTATTTGCTGCCCCCGAATTTTCAATGACGCCGAGACAGTGGTGCTATCCAATCGCTGGCTGTTCCAGCTATCGCGGCTATTTCAGCGAGCGCGCTGCCCAGCGGTACGCCGCCGGATTGCGACAACAGGGTTTCGATGTGTATGTCGGTGGCGTCGGTGCGTACTCAACCCTGGGCTGGTTCGAGGATCCCGTACTGAGTCCGATGTTGCGGCGCGATGAAGCGCAACTGGCGGCACTGTTATTCCATGAGCTCGCCCATCAACTTGTTTATGTCGCCGGTGATACGGCCTTCAATGAAAGCTTTGCGACACTGGTGGAGCGCGAAGGTCAGCGCCGCTGGATTGCCGCACAGGAACCGCAACGTCAGGCAGTACTCCAGCAAGCCGCTGTTACGGCCCAGCAACGACAGGCGCAGTTTGTGGCGCTGGTACAGAACGCTGCCGCCGAAATGGCGACGTTGTATCACCAGACATTGCCACCAGCGCAGATGCGCGCAGACAAGACAGCCATCCAGATGCGGCTGCGTGCCGACTATGAAGTGCTCAAGATTGAGTGGAATGGCTATGCCGGCTACGACCGCTGGTTTGCCGGCGAGCTCAACAACGCGCAGCTGGCCACTGTGACCACCTACAACCAGTGGGTCAGCGCGTTCCAGCGCTTGCTGGACCAGCACAACGGCGAATTGTCTGCTTTCTATCAATCCGTCAGGAAGCTGGCCGCATTGAAACCCGCGCAGCGGCTGGAAACCCTGCAATCCCAGACCCGATCAGATAGCTGAAACAGCGGCGCTGGCCTAATGAAGCCATCCTTGCTGATCTCGCAGCTGAAGCAAGAGGACTTGCCCTCCGAAGCCGCCCCCCGGCGGCGAAGGAGGGTGGTAAAATGCGCGCCGTCCCGTCTCTGAACAATTATTACCAAAGGAACTTCTCTTGATTATCAAACCTCGCGTTCGCGGCTTCATGTGCATCACCACACACCCCACTGGCTGTGCGATGAATGTCAGTAACCAGATCAACTACGTCAAAGAGCAGGGCACCGTTGCAGGTCCAAAGAACGTTCTCGTGATTGGCGCTTCCACTGGCTACGGTTTGGCCTCGCGCATCACTGCCGCCTTTGGAGCGGGTGCTGCAACAGTGGGCGTATTTTTTGAAAAAGAGGGCACGGAAGACAAGCCTGCTTCGGCCGGTTGGTATAACAGTGCTGCCTTTCACGCGGAGGCAGAGAAAGCCGGCCTCTATGCCAGGAGCAT
>JAZKEH010000401.1:10792-12826 GCA_040387155.1 Pseudomonadota bacterium
AACGGTGATGCCTTTTCCGATGCGATCAAGCAGAAGACCATTGAGACGATCAAGGCTGATCTTGGCCAGGTTGATCTCGTTATCTACAGCCTGGCATCGCCACGTCGCCAGCATCCTGTCACTGGCGTTGTCCACAACTCAACGTTGAAGCCGATAGGCAAGGATATCGTGATGCGCGGCATCAACACCGACAAGGAAGTGATCCAGGAAATGAGTGTGGCAGCGGCCACTGAGGAAGAGATTGCCAACACCGTTGCTGTAATGGGTGGTGAAGACTGGCAGCTGTGGATTGATGCGTTGGAAAAGGCGGGCGTGCTGGCCCCCAATGCCATCACCACGGCCTACACCTACCTTGGCGCGGAACTGACGTGGGACATCTACTGGAATGGCACCATTGGCGCCGCCAAGAAAGATCTCGACCAGAAGGCGACACAATTGAACAGGCAACTGGCGCCGAAGGGTGGCCATGCGCGTGTGTCGGTGCTGAAGGCGGTTGTGACGCAGGCGAGTTCTGCAATTCCAGTCATGCCGCTTTACCTGGCGCTGCTGTTCCGTGTCATGAAGGAAAAGGGCACCCACGAAGGCTGTATCGAGCAGGTTTATGGCCTCTTTCGTGACAGCCTCTATGGCTTTGCACCGCATGTCGACAATGAAGGTCGCTTCCGGGCTGACTACAAGGAGCTCGACCCGACAGTGCAGAAGGAAGTGGCAGCGCTGTGGCAACAGGTCACGACGGAAACCATTGGGGAGCTGTCGGATTTCAGAGGCTACAAAACCGGCTTCCTGCAGCTGTTTGGTTTTGAAGTGCCGGGCGTGGATTACGATGCGGAAGTTGATCCAGTGGTGCCGATCAAGCAACTCGTTGCCTGATCACGCGGGGACCGGGTCGTTTGCCTGGTCCCTTCATACCCTTCAACTACCAGGATTTGCGCGCCAGCATCATTGGCCGCAGCGGCTCCCGCCGTGATGGCTCACTCGCCATCACGAAGCAATTGGCCAGGGCCGAAAATTCTTCTGCCAGCACCAGCTTGTCGGCGTTGCGCTGCAACAGTTCCTTGATGCGACTCATGCGCAATGACAGCGTGGCAATGACGGTTGCGAACGCGATGCCACAGGCAAAGTCGTCGCCATCCAGTAGCGATGGATCCTTGAAACTCCAGTGAATGCGAATTGCATTGCCATCCCACAAGGGACAGCTCTCAGCCGCAGCATTGTCGCAGACGGTGATGACAAAATCGGGGTTGTAGTCTGCGAGTGTGTCCAGGGACTTGGAACGCAGACCGCGTACCGAAATATCATGCAGCGCCAGATGCTCGAGGGTGAGTGGATGCACCTTGCGTGCGGGTTGGCTGCCGGCGCTTTGTACCTGGATCAGATTGCCGCAAACCTGGCGGGAAACTGCTTCGGCGAGGACGCTGCGACAGCGATTATGCGTACAGAGAAAGAGCAGTTTCATGGCAGCCGGTATTTCCTGAAATCAATGGCGGCCAAACTACCTTTATTTATTTAAGAAACTATAAAGATTCCGGTTTTAGGCCGGCGGCGGGGTTTTGTCCTTGTATTCGCAGAGGTCCGCAATCGGGCAGTGATAGCACTGCGGCTTGCGGGCGACGCAGGTGTAGCGGCCGTGCAGGATCAGCCAGTGGTGGGCGTCCAGCAAAAACTCGGCGGGCACGTGCTTGAGCAGGTTTTTTTCCACCTGCAGCACGTTCTTGCCGGGGGCGATGCCGGTGCGGTTGGAGACCCGGAATATATGGGTGTCCACCGCCATCGTCGGCTGACGGAACGCCGTGTTAAGAATCACGTTGGCTGTCTTGCGGCCCACGCCAGGTAGGGCCTCCAGCGCCTCGCGATCGGCAGGGACTTCTGACTGATGCTGGTCGATCAACAGCTGGCAGGTCTTGATGACATTCTCGGCCTTTGTGTTGAAGAGGCCAATGGTTTTGATATAGGTCTTCAGCTTGCTGACGCCGAGCGCGAGGATGCTCTCAGGCGTGTTGGCGACCGGAAACAGTTTGGCGGTTGCCTTGTTGA
>JAZKEH010000402.1:0-5617 GCA_040387155.1 Pseudomonadota bacterium
CTCAAGACGCGGGATCACGATCGCGTTGTTTTCGTCACGCAGGTAGCCCTGTTGGCCGGCGGGAATCGGTGAGCCGGCTTCAGTGCCGAAGCCGATGACAGACAGCGTGTGATTGGTGCCGGACAGCAAGTCGCTGATGGCATCAATGTCGCTGTTGATGATGCCGTCGGTCAGCAACAGCAGGCGACCTTGCACGAGTGAGCTGTTGGCCAGCAGTTGCAACGCCAGTTCCACGCCAGCGGCTGGGTCGCTGCCGAGGATGGGCATGACATTCGGTTGCAGCGATGGCACCAGGTTGCCGATGGTTTCCACATCGTCAGTCATTGGTGTCACCGCATGCGCGTCGCCGGCATAGGCGACGAGCCCGGTCTGGCCTTCTTTACGGCGGTATTCGAGGATGTCGATGACCTTGCGCTGGGCGCGCGTCGCACGGTCGGGTGACAGGTCGGTGGCATACATCGACAGCGACTCGTCGAGAATAATGACGACGGCATCTTCACGTTCCTGCACAGGTACTGGCGCTTCCTGCCAGACCGGACCCGCCAGCGCGAGCACACACAGCGCCCAAATGATCAGCAGGCCATAGAGCGGCAGCGATTGTGCCGGCGTGGAATTCTTGTCGAGCAGGTACGGCAACAGGCGTGCATCAATGGCGCGTACCCAGCTGTTCTGGCTCGCCTGTGCCATGCGCAGCAACATAACCAGCAAAATGGCAGGCACCAGCGCGTACAGAAACAGTGGGCGCAGGAAGTGGAAATTTTCGATGAAGTCCGTTGGCAAGAAGTCCATCACACGCTCCCTTCGCCGGGCTGCAGCGCAGCCGCCGGTTTGCGGACGAAGATCACTGCCCACGGCAACTGCATCAGCGCGATCAGGAAACTGAGTGCAATCGCAATGCTCAGCGGCCAGTAGAACAACGACAGGGTGGGGCGGAAAGTTTCGGCTTCCTGTTCAACCGGTTCCAGTTCATCGAGCATCGAATAGATACGTTCGAGTTCACGCTGGTCGCGTGCGCGGAAGTATTGGCCGCCAGTGCTCTCGGCGATCTTCGTCAGCGACTCTTCATCAAGGTCGGCGGAGGGATTTACCGTGCGCGGACCAAACAATGAATTGGAAGTTGCCGCTTCAGCGCCAATGCCGATGGTGTAAACCTTGATGCCTTCATCGGCCGCAAGCTCACCGGCCTGTTCGGGTGAAACGGCGCCGGCGTTGTTGACGCCATCGGTCAGCATGATCAATACGCGACTGGTTTGCGGGCGATTCTGCAAATGCTTGATGCCGAGGCCAATGCCATCGCCGATGGCGGTGGCGTTTTCTTCGATGATGCCGATCTCGGCTTCCAGCAACAGTGTTTCGACTGTGGCGCGATCAAAGGTCAGCGGAGCCTGCGTGTAGGCGCGTGCAGCGAACAGGATGAGTCCAAGACGATCGCCGGTGCGGCGGCGCACGAAAGCGCTGACGACGTCTTTGGTTACTTGCAGGCGGTTGGCAGTCTGGCCAGCGAGCTGCATGTCCTGCGCTTCCATCGAACCGGAAATATCGACCACCATCATCAGATCGCGACCAGTCGCGGGCAACTGGATCGGTTCGCCAACCCATTGTGGTTTGGCAGCCGCAATGACCAGTGCCAGCCAGGCCAGCGTCGCCAGCAAGGCGATGATGAAGGAGCGCGAAACGCGATGGGTGGCGCGCGCATCCAGTCGTGTCAGCACCTGGAAAAAGGGCACGAACAGCGCAGCATCACGCACGCCGGCGCGTGGCACCAGCCAACGCACCAACAACGGCAACGGCAGTGCAGCAAAAACCCAGGGCCACACGAACTCAATCACGCGTGGACCTCCGGCATTGCCTGTTTGCTACTCTTCTGCTTGTTGCTGTACTGACGTGCTATCCATTGCTCGGCAGCTTTGACGAGAGCAGCTGCGGTGTTGGCATCCGCCACGTAGCTGCGACGGTAAGCCTGATCGGCGAGGATGCGGGCGGGACCTGTCGTGAAATCGGTAGTGCCGCCACTGCGGTCGAGAAACTCAATCCAGCGCTGGCCATTGAGTGCGGCCACTTCCTGCTCTGGATAATGCACGAGGGCTACACGCTTCATGACGCTGTTGCAGGTCTGCAGCAGCAACAGGCCGGCCTGTGCTGCTTCGGTAACTTTTGATTGTTGCCATTGCTGCCAGGCACGCTGTATTTCCGCAGCGGCCACTTGCTGGCGACGCTGCAGCTGCCAGCGACGAAACAGCACAAAGCAGCCATAGGCAATCAACGCCAGCACAATCGCAGCGATGACCCACCAGCCTGGAGCCGGTGGCCAGAACGACACAGCGCCCGGCAGGTGGATGTCTGCCAGATCGCTTAAAGGGTCTTCTGCTTCCACGTTTCCAGTTGCTCCATGACGACTTGATTGGTACGGATGGTCAGCAGTGGCACCTTCATGCCTGCAAACACTTCGTTGAGTGCGCGCAGACGCTGGGCAAAGCTGTGTTGATATTGCTCACGCGTTGCCCGCTGATGCGTATCGATGACACTGCGCGTGACGCCATCGGTAATGCTGTACTGACCGGGCCGCGGCAGGTGTTCTTCCAGTGCATCGTAGACGAGAACACAGGTCATGCTGTTGTGTAACGCCAGTTGCTGGATGTACTGCTTGCACTCGTTGGTGTAATCGTTGAAATCGGAAATCAGGTACACATTTGAACCGGGCTTGGTGATGCGGCACATCTGTTCCAGTGCAGCCCGCAGATAGCCGGTGCGCACAGCGCTGCCAGTGTGATGCTGCACGAGTTCCTGGTTGTAGTTGGCGAGTGAATTCAGGAAGCGCAACGCGGAGCGTTTGCTGCGGCGCGGCTTCACCAGTTCCTGTTGTTGTTCACCAAACACAACCCCACCCACACGATCACCGTTGTCGACCGTGGTCCAGCACAGGATAGCGGCGGCTTCGGCCGCGACAACTGATTTGAAGGCGATCTGCGAACCAAAATACAGATTGCGGCTCTGGTCGACACCGATAATGACGGGACGTTCGCGTTCTTCGCGGAATACCTTGGTAAATGGCCGCCCAACGCGAGCGGTCACACGCCAGTCGATGGTGCGGATGTCATCGCCGGGCTGATAGGCGCGGTGTTCTTCGAAGTCGACACCGCGGCCCTTGATCTTCGAGATGTGGGTACCCGACATGCCGAGGCGCGAGCGCGAGTGATAGTCGAGTTCGAGATTGCGGGCGACATGCCGCTGGTCAAGCAATTGCTGCAGGTTCACGAAGGCGCCGCGGCAGCGGTACCTGTCTTGTTCGAGATTGAGCTGGCGCTTGCGTGGCATGGTTAGTCCCGGTTACCGCAACTCACTTGAAACAATACCGGTTCAAGCCGTCGGCACCAGTTCCAGGATCGTGGAAAGCACCTTGTCGGCATCAATGCCAGCGGCTTCGGCTTCGAAGCTCAGCAGTACGCGGTGACGCAACACGTCGTGGAACACTTCATGCACGTCTTCCGGACTGACGAAATCCTTGCCCTTCAACCAGGCATGCGCGCGTGAGCACAGGTCGAGTGCAATGGTGCCGCGCGGACTGGCGCCAAAATCGATCCAGGCATCGAGCTCTTCGCTATAACTCGCGGGATTACGCGTGGCCATGATGAGTTGCAGGATGTATTCCTCGACTGCCGGCGCCATGTGGATGTTCAGCACTTCCTGGCGTGCAGCAAACAGGATTTCCTGTGAAACGCGAGCGGGCGGTGTTGCTTCAATGTTGCGGGCTTCATCGCGGACGAGGTGCAAAATTTTGCGTTCGGATTCGAGCGTTGGATAACCCACGGTGACATGCATCAGGAAGCGGTCGAGCTGCGCTTCTGGCAGCGGATAGGTGCCTTCCTGTTCGATAGGGTTCTGGGTTGCCATGACAAGAAACAGGTCAGGCAGTTTGAAAGTCTGGCGACCTACCGAGACCTGATGTTCAGCCATCGCTTCAAGCAAGGCTGATTGTACTTTTGCAGGTGCGCGGTTGATTTCATCGGCAAGTACAAGGTTATGGAAAATCGGGCCCTGCTGAAAACGGAAACTGCCATCTTCCGGACGATAGATCTCGGTGCCTGTGATGTCGCTCGGCAACAAGTCAGGGGTGAACTGAATGCGATGGAAATCGCCCTCGACGGCTTCCGACAGATTCTTGATGGCCTTCGTCTTTGCCAGACCAGGAGCCCCTTCAACCAGCAGGTGGCCATCGGCGAGCACGGCAATCAGCAAACGGTCTACCAGCTTTTCCTGTCCGATGATCTGTTGCGACAACCAGGTTTTCAGTTGGGCAATAACGGCGTGATGGGCCATGCAAGGGCTCTCTGAGATGAAGATGAACAGTACGCTGAGGGGTGCTTATTATTGGAGGGGCGGGGCGAGCACGTACAGCAAGTTGCCGGGATTCTATAGTGAAAGCCGGGCCCTGCAAAATGTGACTTGAGGGCAATGCAGCGGCTCTCTATATTGTGCAGCGATTGTGTTGTTTGCCCCTCTCGGATTGCCCTCCACATGCTGTATTCATTGTTCCGTTTCCTGCTGTTTTTTCTGCCTGCTGAACTCTCCCACGACCTTGGACTCAAGGGGCTGCGGCTGCTGCATCGCTGCGGGCTGCTTGGCCTTGTACGCGGGGCGGTAGCTCCGCTGCCGACCACCGTCCTTGGTCTGGATTTCCCCAATCCTGTTGGCCTTGCCGCCGGTCTGGACAAGAACGCGGACTATGTCGATGCGCTCGGCGCACTGGGTTTCGGCTTCATTGAGGTAGGCACCATTACGCCAAAACCCCAGCCCGGCAACCCCAAACCAAGGTTGTTCAGGCTCACTGGCGCGCAGGCCATCATCAATCGCATGGGATTCAACAACAAAGGCGTCGACCACATGGTCGAACAGTTGAAGAAACGTACCTGGCGCGGCGTGGTTGGCGTCAATATCGGCAAGAATCTCACGACCAAGGTCGAAGATGCGGTAAACGATTACCTGCATTGCCTGCGCAAGGTCTACGCCTACGCCGACTACATCGTCGTCAACCTGTCCTCACCCAATACACCGGGACTGCGGTCATTGCAGTTTGGCGAGCAGCTGGAAGCCTTGCTGACGACGCTGCAGGCCGAACAGCAATTGTTGTCACGACAACAGCAGCGCCAGGTGCCGTTGTTGTTGAAGATTGCGCCCGACCTGACTGCGGATGAAGTAACAAGCATCGCAGCCACTGTGCGTAAAGTAGGGCTTGCTGGCGTTATTGCGACCAATACGACCCTCAGTCGCGTGGGTGTCGAAGCGGAACCGGCTGGCGGCGAAGCCGGCGGCCTCAGCGGGGCGCCCCTGACCCAGGCATCGACCACCGTAGTGAACCAGCTCACGCAGGCACTTGCCGGCAGCATGCCGGTGATTGGTGTGGGCGGCATCATGAACGGCGAGGATGCGGTGGCCAAAATCGAAGCCGGCGCGGCGTTGGTGCAGATTTACAGTGGCTTTATCTACCGTGGACCGGCCTTGATTGCAGACGCAGCAAGAGCATTGAAGCGGCGCCATGGCTGACGCCAGCTACGTCCTTTACTCGACCGGCAGCTGTCATTTGTGCGAGCAGGCGGAAGCGCTGCTGATGACGTTGACA
>JAZKEH010000403.1:0-7342 GCA_040387155.1 Pseudomonadota bacterium
CCTGCAGACCGAACAGGGCGATACCATCACGACCGGCTTCGTTTACCAGCCGAGCTTTGCAGAGTGGGTGGACGGTGTGCAGCTGGCCATCGACTGGTTCGAGATTGATCTCGCGAAATCGATCGGACTGTACGGTGGCCAAGCCATCGTTAATGACTGCTATTTTACGCAGGATCCTTTCGCTTGCAGTTTGGTACGACGCGATCCCCTTGGCAATCCCGGTCAGGTTCAGCAAATCCTAAACGTGCAGACCAACTCCGGTGGCGCGCAAACTCGCGGCGTCGACGTGGAACTGCAGTACAGCGCCGAACCCAACCTGTTTGGGAACCAGGAAGAGAGCTTCACCGCGCGTACCATGGTGGGTTACCTGTCGGAACGTTCCACAACGACAGCAGCCGGTATCTATACGAATTTTGTAAAACGTATAGGGACACCTGAGTACTCAGCACTGGCGACGTTCAATTACAACATTGCCGACTTTGGCATCATGCTGCAGTCGATCTACGAAGACAGCACGTTGAGCAACGGCAACAACCCCGCCCTTACGGGTATCAACTCCAACTGGGTCGAAGGTGTAGATGTGGATGACAACACCAACCTTGGCTTGACCTACGGCAGGGAGATGCAGAATGGTGGCAACTGGCTCGCGTCGTTCAACGTCAACAACATGTTTGATCGCGATCCACCGATCATCGCAGGTACCGGTGGTCAGGCAGTCAGCAACAGCCACGACGTGTTCGGTCGTCGCTACCAGATCAGCTTGAACATGAACTTCTAAGCTCAAAAGGCAGACGAAGTCACAAAACGGGAAAGGGGTAACCCTTTCCCGTTTTTTTATGGGCGGTCCAAAAATCGCGCACCACTTTCCTTCTGTCGCGGTCCGGTGCAGACTCCGCCCCCAACAGCGGAGATCGTGCCAAATCCGCTGCATATTTTTTACAACTTTGGCTGTTAAAAAGTCTTCGTATATCGAAAACTTTGGCGCTATCCGAAAATTCTGGCGCCAAGCTACGACAGACCTTGCAGGAAGCAGTCACTGTCCTAACGTCCACAACAAACAATTGTCTACATTCGTTTACACAAAGGGGAATCCAAAACAATGAAGTCCATCATCATCAAAACCGGCCTTATCGCTGCTGCACTGTGTCTGAGCCTGAGCTCCAGCGCCCAGGAAGGACATCCGCTCAAGGGTTCCTGGATTGGCGAATGGAAAGGCAATGCTGCCAAGGGCGACTTCGTATTGATGGTTCTCGATTGGGATGGCAGCAAGATCACCGGCGTCGTCAACCCTGGTACAGACAACATGGCCATTACCGAAGCCACGCTGAACCCCGCTGACTGGACCGTTCATATCGAAGCGGGTGGTTACGAGTTGGATGGCACGATCAAGGAACTTGAATTACCTGCACGCTCCATCGTCGGCACCTGGAAAGGTGAAGGCAAAAACGGAGCACTGGAAATAGTTCGTCAGTAACCACTGAACTCCAGCTGCATAACGCCGAAACAGGCCAGGTAAAAAGGGTATAGCCATGCAAAGCTTCACATTGAAAACATTCATAAAGGCCGCCGTGCTCTGCACCTCGCTTGGCCTGTCTGCTACACAGGTACTGGCGCACCATCCGATCCAGGCAAAATTTGATGAAGCCAGTGAAATGGCGTTGAGTGGCATCGTCACTCACGTTGACTGGAAAAATCCCCATGTCCATGTATTCGTCAACGTGACCGACGGCAAGACTGTCACCAATTGGGCAGTCGAACTGGAAAGCCCGTTGCTACTGACAGGCAGCGGCTGGAATGAATCCAGCGTGAAGCCTGGTGACAAGATTGATGTCAAAGGCATTCGTGCCCGCGACGGTTCGCGTCAGGTCTGGTCGGAGAACTTCGCGGTTGCCGGCAAGACTGTATTTGCACTTAAAGACACGCGTCCCGCCAAACCAGCGCAGGCTGCCGCTGCTCCACGTGGGGCTGATGGCAAAGTCATTCTCGGTAGCGCTGACGGCTTTTGGGGTTATCCGAGCAGTTATGCGTTGATAGAAGATGGCGTCAATGTGCCGATGGATCGTTACGGCCAACTGACTGAGTTGTCGGATGCGTCCAAGGTAGCTCCGATGCAGCCATGGGCATTGGCGTTGTATCAGCATAGACAAGAACGAGATCTGCAGAATGACCCGATGTTCATCAACTGCAAACCGCCAGGTGGCCCACGTCAGTACCAGAGTGACCTCGGCATCAAGTTTGTTGAAGACAAGGTCAACCAGCGCATCTTCGTCCTGGTAGGCAGCGGCAATCGCAATTACCGCATCATCTACATGGATGGTCGCGACCAGGTGGGCAGTGTGACCGGTGACGACGATAACCCGCTTTACTACGGCCGTGCGGTGGGCAAGTGGGAAGGCGATACCCTGGTAGTCAACACCAAGGGCTTCAACGAAGATTTCTGGATGAGCAACGGCGGTCTGCCACATACCAGCAGCCTCGTGCTCAATGAACGTTTCACCCGGTCTGACATGAATACGCTGAAGTACGAAGTCGCGATCGACGATCCAGGTGCCTACACCCGTGCCTGGACTGCAAGCTGGACCATGCAGTGGGTACCTGACCAGGAAGTGCCGATTCACTTCTGTCAGGACAACCGTCCGTAATCCGGACAGGTTTATTTAAAACACGAAATTCAAGAGGAGCATTATCATGAAATTGAAACTGATCGCCGGCTTGCTTGCAGCCAGCCTTGGCATGGCTACCGCCGGTAACGCCGTTGCCCATCACTCGTTTGCCGCTGAATTCGATGCGGACAAAACTGTCCTGCTGAATGGCATTGTTACCAAGGTGGAATGGACCAACCCGCACGTCTGGGTCTACATGAACGTGAAGGATCCTGCATCCGGCCAGACCGCAAACTGGGGCGTTGAATTCGGTCCTCCCCATCTGCTGCAACGTCGCGGCTGGCGCCGGGACACCCTGTCCATCGGCACCCAGGTAACCGTTGATGGCTTCATGGCACGCAATGGCAGCAATCGTGTAAACGCCAAGAACGTGACCCTGACCTCCACCGGTGGTGCACCGGGCGCAACTCTTGATGCGGGTTCCAGCCAGCTGGAAGAGCGCGCAAAAGAACAAGAACAGAAAAATTGATCCGCACTGTGATCTTTATTGTTGATCTGTATTGAGGGGACCACGATGAAACCTATTCATGCAACATTGGCTGCGCTGGCGCTCTGCGCTGCAAGCTTTGCGATTGCACAGCCACCGCGGCAACAGCCGCCCGCTGGGCCCGCGCCAGTTGATGCGAACGGTCGCGCACTACTGTGGGGACCGACTCCCGCTGACAAGGGCACCTGGACGCCGGTATTCGGTATTCTTGACCCTATCGCGCCCTACGAGACCATTCCGTTCCAGCCGTGGTCCAAAGCCTTGTACGACTATCGTCAGACAAGAGAGCTTGAGCCACATACCCGTTGCAAAGCTTCCGGCGCGGCGCGCCAGTTCCTGACACCCTACGGTGTTGAGTTCCTGGAGTTGCCAGAGTTGAAGCAGATGTACATCTTCGACATCGGTGGTCCGCATACTTTCCGTACCATCTACATGGACGGCCGTGAGCACCCGGCGGTTTGGCAGGAAACCAATTACGGTCATTCCGTCGGTCATTGGGAAGGCAGTACGCTGGTAGTTGATACCACAGGGTACAACGAACAGTTCTGGATGGATCGTCGCGGCATGCCACACACCAACAAGCTGCACACCATCGAGCGCTTCACGCGCATCAACGGCAATGCAGTCGACTATCGCATTACGATTGATGATCCAGGTGCGTACACCAAGACTTTCGAAGGTGGATTCAACCTGCGCTGGAATCCGGGTGAAGAGTTGTTCGAGTATGTCTGCCAACAGGCCAACTACGCAGTTGAGCTGATGGTGGGTGGTGAAGCGGAATCGGTGGACCGCAGCAGCGCCATCATTCCCTGATCAAAAGTATCGCATCCGGAACAATGCCGGATGACAGCAGTGCAAGAAACGCCAGGGTAAATTGTTCCCTGGCGTTTTTTTTAGCCCTCCGACCGCGTTAACCAACGTAACAACAAGGCATTCACTTGCGCAGGTTTTTCCATTGTCGCCATGTGGCCGCAGTCCGGGATGATCTCGAGTTCGGCATTCATGAGTCGGGCACACATCTGCCGGTGCAGCTCTGGCGGGTTCCAGTTGTCACTGTCGCCACAGGCGATGTACACCTTGTGGCGGATGTCCTGCAGATACTGTGATTGATCAGCGCGTTCCTGCGCAGCCTGCAGTTGTCCGTGCAAGTCGGCTACATCATTGCGCATCACCATCTCCCGGATGGCCGTGGTCAAGGCCACGTCGTTGACTCGCGCGGGGTGGATCATGAAGGGTATCCAGCTGTCAGCCACCGCAGCGAGGCCGCCTTCAGCGGCCAAAGATAGTAAACGCTGGTTGCGCTCCGCTTCGCCGTCGGCGACGGGGTGCACGCCCATGTCCAGGAGTATGCAATGTTCAATCCGTTCGGGTACCAGCCGCAGCAGTTCCATGGCGACGCGGCCGCCCATCGAATGTGCAATTACCGAAAAGCGCACAGGGGCCTGATCGAGCACATGGTGCGCCATGGCTACAAAGTTGTTGAAGCCACGAAACACTGGCACAGCCAGTTCAAAACGGGATTCCAGTACTGCAAGCTGAGGCTGCCACACGGCGGCATCACACAGCATGCCAGGTAACAGGAAGACGAAGGGCTTTTCTGACATTTCTGATACTGCTCAACTACCCATGGGACGGGATGCACACATTTCTTGCGGGCGGTGCCGCTGATCCAGAATGGGCATTATCATCCGTGCACAACAAACAAGACAGGGGGCGCGATGCCGCAGGCAAGCTCCGAAACTCCACCATGCCCAATCAGCCCCCCACACGGCACTTTACGGTTGAAGTCCTGACGGCAACCTTTTAGCATTTCGCACCGATTACTTGCGATAATCCGCAAGAGAGCAATGTCTCGCAGCAATAATTAGAGAGGAATTGAACATGAACGCCGTCCAGAAACTCCCAATGCGTTTGCACCACACGGCCTACGTGGCCAAGAACCTGGAAGTCACCCGTGCCTTTTACGAAGACATGATGGGCATGCCGTTGATGGCCACCTGGTGTGAGAAAACTGAACTGTTTGGCAAGGAGCGTGTGTATTGCCACTGCTTCTTTGGCCTGAAGGACGAAAGCGCACTGGCTTTCTTCCAGTTTGCCGATGCGGATGACCAGCAGGAATTCGGCCCTGAACTGCCGATCTCCGGGTTCCGCCATATTGCGCTGAAAGTCGACAAGGCTCACCAGCAAGAGTTACTGGCGCGCGTCAAAGCAGCCAACTATCCGACGGAAAAGTACTATTTCCTGGAACACGGTTACTGCAACTCGCTGTACGTGCTTGACCCGGACAACATGATCGTCGAGTTCTGTACTGATCATCCGCAAGTCGACCAGATCAATGCAGAAGTATTGCCGAAAGCGCGTTCTGAACTGAAGCGCTGGCTGGCAGGTGATCACACGCCAAACAACGATTCGTACCTGCGACAGCAATCCATCTAAGTTCGTATAAGTCCTTACTTATACGTTTGAACCGGAATGAATGTTGACGGCTGGAGCCCAGGCTCCAGCCGTTTTTCATTTCAGGCACCCGCATATGCAAACAGCCAAACTGCTACAGAATATCGAGCACAGTCTCGACAGCTGTATGCTGGCCGACCGCTGGAAGCTGCGCAGCGAATTGCGCCAGCTGCAGCGCACCTTGCGTGACAAAGACGTTGATGAGCACAACCAGCAGCGGCTGGCCACACTGTCAGAGCGGGTGGCCGCATCAATCGCGCGCCGTGAGCAGCGTCAACAGCGCGTACCGTCCGTCATCAACTACCCGCCATCGCTGCCTGTCGTTGTACGGCTCGATGATTTGAAATCCGCAATTGCGGCGAATCAGGTAGTCATCATTGCCGGCGAAACCGGTTCGGGCAAAACCACTCAGCTGCCCAAGATCTGCCTCGAACTCGGGCGCGGGGTTTCCGGCATGATCGGTCATACGCAGCCACGCCGCTTGGCAGCGCGTACGGTGGCCATGCGTATTGCCGATGAGCTGGGTGTACAAGAGGGCAGGGAAGTGGCGCATCAGGTGCGCTTCACCGATACCAGTACCGAACTGACACTGATCAAGCTGATGACAGACGGGATCCTGTTGGCAGAAACCCAGAACGATCCCTGGCTGAATCGCTACGACATGCTGATCATTGACGAAGCGCACGAGCGCTCCCTCAATATTGATTTTCTGCTGGGTTATTTGAAGACGCTGTTACCGAAGCGTCCCGATCTGAAAGTGGTAATTACATCGGCCACGATCGAAGTGGAAAAATTCTCAGCACACTTCGGCAATGCGCCGGTCATTGAAGTTTCCGGCCGCACCTATCCGGTGACGATGCTTTATCGGCCTGCCACTGAACAGGAAGAGGATCAGGAGCTGCCGGAGCAGGTAGTTGCTGCCTATGAAGAGATACTTCGGCTCGAGCGCCAGCAAAAGCAGAGCTATCGGGATGTGCTGGTTTTCCTCAGTGGTGAGAAGGAAATCCGGGAGTGTGCGGACAGTCTACGCAAGCAGAAATATCCTGGTCTCGACATCCTGCCGCTGTATGCGCGTCTCAGTAACAAGGAACAGCAACGGGTCTTTGAATCACATGCTGGTCGCCGCATCGTCTTGACGACCAACGTGGCGGAGACCTCTCTCACGGTGCCTGGCATTGGCTATGTTATCGACAGTGGTCTTGCCCGCATCAGTCGCTACAGCGTGCGCAGCAAGATTCAGCGTTTGCCGATTGAACCGGTGTCGCAGGCCAGCGCCAACCAGCGCGCGGGGCGTTGTGGTCGTCTGGGGCCGGGCACCTGCATTCGTCTGTATGCTGAAACGGATTTCAAAAGCCGGCCTGAGTTTACTGAGCCGGAGATCCTGCGGACCAACCTCGCTTCGGTAATCCTGCAGATGCTGGCGTTGAAACTGGGTGACATTGAACAGTTCCCGTTTCTGGAGCCGCCCGATTCGCGCGCCATTCGTGATGGCTTTCGTTTGCTGGAAGAGCTACAGGCGGTAACCACCGCCGGTGCACTGATCCAGCGCGGTCGCGACATGGCACGTTTTCCGCTCGATCCCCGGCTGGCGCGCGTACTACTGGAAGCCGCCCACCGGCATTGTCTGCATGAGTTGTTGATCGTCGTCAGTGCACTCAGCATTCAGGATCCACGCGAACGCCCCATGGATCGTCAGCAGGCTGCTGACGAAGCTCATCGTCGTTTCTGGCACCCGGAC
>JAZKEH010000403.1:7352-8259 GCA_040387155.1 Pseudomonadota bacterium
ACTCTGATTTCCTGGCGTTTGTGAACCTGTGGAACTACTACGAAGAACAGCGGCAGGAAATCGGCAGCAATAAAGTACGCAAATTCTGCCAGCAGAACTTCCTGTCCTACATGCGTATGCGCGAGTGGCGCGAAGTGCACCGACAACTGTTGCTGCAGTGTCAGGAGATGAAGTTGTCTATCAACAAGGAGCCTGCAACCTATGAAGAGATGCACCAGGCTTTGCTGACAGGTTTCATCAGCCAGGTCGCCAACCGGCTCGAGGATGGCAGCTATCTCGGCGCCCGCAGTCGCAAGTATGTGTTGTTTCCCGGCTCGACACTGTTCCGGAAAAATCACCGTTGGCTGGTATCGGCAGAACTGGTGGAGACCACGCAGCTCTACGCCCGCATGAATGCAAAAGTAGAACCTGAGTGGATCGAAAGGTTGGCTCTGCACCTGATCAAGAAGGACTACTTCGAACCGCATTGGGAACAGAAACGCGGTCAGGTCATGGGTTATGAAAAAGTGCTGCTTTATGGTCTGCCGTTGATTGAGAAGCGGCGCATCAGTTATGGCGCCATTGATCCTGTAGTCAGCCGTGAGTTGTTTATCCGCGAGGCCCTGATTGGTCGGCAGCTGAAGACTCGCGCGCCGTTTTACGATGCCAACTGCCGTCTCATTGGCAAAATCGCAGAGTTGGAAGAGCGCACACGTCGCCGCGATATTCTGGTTGATGAAAACAGCATTGCCCGTTTCTACGAGGAGCGTTTGCCACCGTCCGTGCTCGACGTCGCGAGTCTTGAGCGCTGGTACTTTTCGCTGCCGAAAGACAAGGCAGCGCAGCTGCTGCTCAGCGAAGCCGACCTGCAGAACAATGCGGTTGCTGCCGGGGAGCTCGCCCAATTCCCGGAACAGGCGACGACCAG
>JAZKEH010000403.1:8273-9957 GCA_040387155.1 Pseudomonadota bacterium
TATGCGTTCGCGCCGGGCACGGAACATGACGGCGTCTCGATTGATAGTCCTGTCTCCGTATTGAAGCAATTGAAAGAGGAAGAACTGGATTGGCTGGTCCCGGGCCTGCTGAAGGAAAAATGCATTGCCTTGATTCGCGAGCTACCCAAGCCACTGCGCAAGCACTTCGTACCCGTGCCGGATGTGGTGGAGAAATTGCTGCCACAGTTGAAACAGGGAGACGGGACCTTGCAGCAGGCCTTGGCGCGCCAGCTGTTGCGTCATTCGGGCATTCAGATTCCAGCGGACAGCTGGCACGGCGCCGTACTGCCCGATCACCTGAAGTTGTTGATCAGGGTGCTGGATGAAAACGGGAAGCTGCTCGGCAGCGGTCGTGATCTCGAAGCGCTGAAAGTATCGTTGGGCCGTGAAGTGCAGGCCAGTATCAGCAAGGCTGCAAGCAATACCATCGAGCGCCAGGAGTTGGTCAGCTGGGATTTTGATGAGCTACCTGAGGAGCACGAGCTCGGTAACGGCAAGCTGCGCATCAAGTCCTATCCTGCGCTGGTGGATCGTGGTGGCAAGGTTGACCTGTGCCTGCTTGATTCGGGCTACCGTGCCCGGCTGGCGTCCATACAAGGCGTAACCCGCCTGTTCATGCTGCAGAGCAGCCAGCAAGTCCGCTATTTACAAAAGGAGTTGCTGCAGAATCCGTCGCAATTGCATGCGCTGCAGCAATTGGGCAAGCGGGAACATGTGCTGGATCAGTTGATCCAGCGCGCCTACAGCATAGCGTTCGAAGTGGAAGGCGACTTGCCACGCAGCCGCACGGCGTTCGAACAGCGTCTGCAGCAACGCCGAAGCGGTGTTTTGTCGGTGGCCCAGCAGTTGCAGGAGCTGCTGTATCGTATCCTGCAAGCTTGGCATGGCATCCGCAAAAAGTTGCAGCACAAGGCGTTCACAGCCCTCACGGCGCTACCCCTGCGGGAAGATGTGGAGCAGCAGTTGCAACAGCTGTTACATTCCGGCTTCATGCAGACGACGCCGTGGCTGCATTTGCAGCAGTTTCCGCGCTATTTGCAGGCGCTGGAACAACGCTTGGACAAATATTCATTGCAGCCCGCCCGCGATCTGGAAGGAGCTCGCCTGCTGACGAAGCTGTGGCAGCAATACCAGCAGCGGCGTGAGTATTGTGAGCGCCAGGAAGTGGTGGACGAAGCTTTGGATGAGTATCGCTGGCTGTTGGAAGAATTGCGGGTATCCTTGTTCGCCCAGTCCCTGGGAACGCGGGTGCCTGTTTCGGAAAAGCGCCTGCAGAAGTTCTGGCTGGAGGAAGTCATCAAGCAGACTTCCAAACAGGGGTGAGAAGCCCTGAATGCAGCCTTTAATGTTTAACCTTTACTTGTTGCAGCAACTCTCTGACTAGAGTAAGGTTTCTTCCGTTTTTTAAATACTGTTTACCGACAGTCCAAGTAAGTAAAAAGCTCAAAAAGCCTGGCACCATGACACCGCTAAGTTCAACCCCAAGCGATCTCAGCATCCTCGTCATTGACGATGATGAAGCGGTGCGCGCATGGCTCACACCGACCCTTGGCAATCTGCAATTACGCGTGGTTCTCGCCCGCGACACGGTGGAAGGGCTGGAACGTTTCCACTCGGCCTGTCCCGATCTCGTGATCATCAATATCGACTTGCCGGATGCCAG
>JAZKEH010000403.1:9967-11325 GCA_040387155.1 Pseudomonadota bacterium
GCGGATCAAAAGCTGTTGGGGCAAGCCGACCTATTTTTTGCAGCCATTCAGCAATTGCTGGAGTTGGCGCCGGATCTTCCCATCATCGTGCTCGCAGAGCGCGGCAATTCGGACGACTTGCTGCGCGCCTTGCGACTTGGCGTCAGCGACTATTTGCAGCTTCCGCTGGAAAACTCGGCCATTCTCGAACTATCGATCAGCAACAGCTTGCGCAAGGCGCGACTGATCGGGGAAAACAATCGCATTCGCAAAAAGCTGGAGCAGATCAATGCCGAGCTTGAGCAGCGCGTGCAGATTTTCCAGCAGGACCAGCAAGCTGGTCGCCACGTCCAGATCAACATGATGCCGATTCCGCCCAAGGACATCGGGCCGTTTCATTTCAACCACAAGGTGGTGCCATCGCTGTATCTGAGTGGCGACACGGTGGATTACAAACCGGCTTCGCGCCATGAGACGTTGTTCTACATCGCAGATGTGTCAGGTCACGGATCTTCTTCAGCTTTCATCACGGTGTTGTTGCGCTTCCGCATTGAACAGATGCGTTTGGATCATTTGCGCGGCCGTTTTGAAGGTGAGTTCAGTCCGGCAACGATTCTTGCGGTACTGAACCGTGACCTGATCAAGTCGGGACTTGATAAGCATGTCACGGTGTTCATGGGCATCCTGAACGACAATACCAACACGCTGCAGTACAGCGTCGCTGGACATCATCCGCTGCCCATTCTGTTTCAGCACGGGGTGGCAGGCACAATACCAGTGGAGCGCAGCAGCTTCCCGATTGGCTTGTTCGACGGCGCGCCGTACTTTGACGAACACCTGACGATTGCTGAGGATTTTGCGCTGGTGCTGTTCTCCGACGGCATACTGGAAGTAATCAAGCAGGGAGACTATGCCGCCAAGGAGGCCCATTTGCGACAAGTCGTGCAAGACAGCAAGGGCAGGTTTGACGAGATAAAGGCAGCGTTGGCGCCGGCGAAGAACATGCAGGTGCCGGACGATATCGCCATCATGAGTGTGACGCGAAAATGAGTGCAGGCAAGATACTCGCAGCCGACTACAAGCATATGGCCATGCTGAAGTTTGTCGGTGAAGTACGAGTGGTAATGAGCTCGACGCTCGACAACTATTGCAACGGGTTATACCGGCGCGGCATTCTCGATGCGATGGTGGTGGACATGACGGAAACCCGTAGCATCGACAGTACGGCGCTGGGTATGCTGGCAAAAATGTCGATCCAGCTGCGCAACCGCTTCAATGTGATGCCGACAATTGTTTCGCCCAATCCGGACATCACCAAGATCCTTCGTAGCATGAGCTTCGACATGATCTGTAACATCGTCGACACCATGTCCAAGCCG
>JAZKEH010000404.1:0-2221 GCA_040387155.1 Pseudomonadota bacterium
AGACGAACAATGACACTTCACCGGGGGCATCCAGATAGGCGGGCAAATCCTGGCTCAGCGTCTGGCGTATTGCAGTGAGTACGACAGAAGGCAATCGATACAAATCCGCGAAGTTGTCCGGAATGGCCAACACATAAAGATGCCCGCCGTTGTAATCAGCATCGTGCAGCAGTGGCCAACCATTGGAGCCGGCAAGCGCCGAGACCAGTTCCCAGCTGTCATTGGTCAGGTACTGGATCTGCGGAATCAATATGGGTTCTGCAATGCTGACAATCGGCCCATAGGCGCGTGCCTGAAAATCCTTCACCAATGCCTTGCGTGAGGTGAACTGCAACTCGGCGATGCGGCCGATGCCGCGCGGTTCCAGCGCTTCCAGCAAGCCAGAAGTAATGACCACGTTTCTGCCGCTGCGCACATGGGCTTCGATCTTGTCGACGATGGCGTCATCAAACTTCGCACTTTCAGTCAGCAGCACGGTGCCCGCGCTGTCAGGAAATTGCGGATGCAGATCAATCGGAATGCCCGCCATGCCGAGATAGTTGTGCAGGAAGTCTTCACCAGTGGCATGCGTAGGACGATAGCTCTGCACGCCGATTGGATTGCCCAGTAACGGCAAGATTGCATCGACTTGTTCCATCGCCATGCCCGCGGCAAGTGCGAAAGAAGGAGCGGCACTGCCGGCTTTTGCCTGCATCGCTGCAAAATCAAAGCTGGTGCCCTGGCCTTGCCAGCTACCGCGCAAACGATCAGTCACCGGATTCTGTATCTGACGCAATTCAAACAACGTCAGTTCCGGCGCCTTCGCAAACAGCGTTCCCCACAACTGCTCCACATAACGATCAATGCTGCCAGCGCCGCCGGTATCCACCCAGCCACCGCCGTTGTGGCCGGGATTCAGGTTCTCGAAGTAACGGAATATCTGGTAACTGTGATACGCCTGCAGATGTTGCGCGCTACGCACTGCATCACGGGTTTCGGTGCCGGTGTAGATGCCGTCAAATTCGAAGGGTTCCGTTTCCAGATTAAAACCAAGCCCCTGGAAATGTTCGTACCAGTTCGGGTATTTCACGACCACTTTCACATCAGGGTTCACAGCCTTGGCTGGCTGCAGGATCAACTCGCGGGCAGCATCACGCAGCAAGGCCAGTCGATAGTCGGTCCACGACTGCTCACCCTTCGCTTCAATCTCAATGCCGTTCTTGCAACTGGTAAAGAAGAAGTCGTCGAGAATGAATTCATCGAAATGCGCAGCGGTGTACTCCGCCAGCTCCTGCACCCACTGGCGATGCTGGGGGTCGGAATAACAAAAAGTCTCAAAGCGATTCGGTTCGCTGATTGTTAGCGTAATGCCGCCGGCTACTGTGATTCCCTTGCTGCGGAAAAATTCTATCGCCTGCGTCAGCGTGGCTTCGTCAACGATCTGGCGATCACGATGAGTTTCCAGATAGACCTTGCTGATCTTCACTTTGTCGGCGATGGCAGCGTAGTTGCTTTCCATCCACGCCTTGTCCTGCATCTGCGCCACTTCGCCGGCGCGGATGTAGATGGAGGCCTCAAAGTTCTGGTATCGCTGCTGGGCGAGCAGGGGAGTAGTAACCAGCGAGGCCGCCAGCACAACGCTGGCGGCAAATGAACGCAACATGGCAATTCCTTGTTGTTGTTGTTTTTAGTGGTGTTACGGAGCCTGGCTAAGCACTTCTTCTTTTACATAAGCCGCCACACTCTTCAGCTCGACAGGTGTGTAAGCCGCGCCAAACGGCGGCATCTTCTCACCACCACGTGTCGCTGTCGTGAAAATATGTTCAAGCGTCGAGTCTTTCGGAATCGCGCCGCCCTCGGCATGGCCGCCCTGGCCATCTTCGCCATGACAGGACACGCACAGCATGCTGTAAATTTCCTTGCCACGCGCAAGATCAACGTCGCCATCCGGCAGCGCCATGTCAGGCAAGGCAGGCGTCGTATCAGTGTCGCTGTCGAGCGTGCGTGGCGGCACTACCGAGAGGGCAGGGCCTTCCGGCAGCGTGCCATCCAGTGACAGCAGCCACAGGCTGTCGCTCTTGCCGCCACCGGCATACAGACTGCCACCGGCGAACAACAGGATTTTCTGTTTGCCGTTGTGTTCGAACACCACAGGGCTCGGAATCGGCGGCGCATCCAGCTGGAAAGTCCACAGTTCTTCGCCGTTGGTGCTGTCGTACGCATGCAGTTTGCCGTCGCTGCG
>JAZKEH010000405.1:0-4081 GCA_040387155.1 Pseudomonadota bacterium
ACCTCGTGCTGATGCCGGCCACGATTGATTTGTACGTGTTGCGATTGGCCACGGCGGCAGCGCCCATGCTGTTGCTGGTATACGGACTCGTGTGGGAGAGCGAACAATGATCGAGGGATTCCTGCTTGGGATTATTGTGGCGTCGTCGCTGACGGCGGGCGTCTTCTTTCTGAAATTCTGGCGGCGAACCGGTGATCAGTTGTTTCTGGCATTCGCTGCCGCCTTCACCATTGAGGGCTTCAATCGCATTGGCTTTCTGTTCCTGGAAAAGCCGGACGAAGGCAGTCCGATAATTTACGCTGTGCGTTTTCTGGCCTTTCTGCTGATTATTGTGGCCATCATGCGCAAGAATCGTGGGCAGGTTGAATAGCGCACTCATAATCTTCCGTAGCGAAGACTGCGCTATAACAACCGCTCCAGCATGCTCGAGAAAGTTTCCTTCAGTTTCGTGCTGGCGGGACGTTGCTTCCACGTCGCCAGATCGATGGCGTTTGAGTGCTCGATGTCCTGCATGTAGGTAGCTTCCATCTGCTGGCCGAATTCGCGGCCCAGGATCACGGCATTGACCTCGTCATTATCGACAAAGCTACGCCAGTCCAGATTGGTGGATCCTACTGTTGACCAGACGCCGTCGATGACCGCGGTTTTGGAATGCAGCACGGCCTCCTCCATCTCATAGATCTTGACGCCTGCCTCTAGCAGGTCATCGTAATGTGCCCGACCAGCATGAAAAGTAAGCGAAGAATCGGTGTGGCTCGGCAAAATGATTCTTACATCCACGCCGCGCTTCGCGGCATCAAGTATTGCCTGCAGGAACTGGTCATCCGGCACAAAGTAGGCATTGGTGAGCCAGATTTTGTTTTCGGCATTGCCGATGGCCGAGATCAGCGTCAGGTACATCTGGCTGAAGGGATCATCGGGCGTGCTGCCGATTGACCGGATGATTTCATTGCCGACTGGCGCCAGCGTCGGGAAATATTCTTTCGGCGCCACCGGTTTGCCGTTCTGCTTTTGCCAGGTATCCATGAACAGCTTCTGCAGCTCGGCGACGACCGGGCCTTCGAGCTGTACGTCGGTATCGCGCCAGGGACCGAGTGCCATCGGATCTTCATCCTGGTCGGCCGAGCGATTTTTGGAAGCGCCACTCAATGGAAAGCTGGAGGAGCCGCTGCTGTTCGAGCCGGCCGAATAGGTATCGCTGATATTGATGCCGCCGATAAAGGCAACGCGTCCATCCACCACCAGAATCTTGCGATGGTCGCGGCTGTTGAGCTCCCACTCCTTCTTGCTGAGCAGCGGGTTGATCGGGTTGAACTCCAATACGTTGACACCGCCTGCCTGCAAGCGCTCAAAGTAGGCGTCCTCGGTCAGGATGCAGCCGACGCTGTCGTAAATCAGGTTCACCTGCACGCCATTGGCCTGGCGCTCCAGCAGCAAATCGGCAAATTGCTGCCCGACCGCATCGTCTTCAATGATGTAGAACTCGACGTTGATGTGATCCTTGGCGGTGCGAATGGCGTCGAACATTGCCTTGTAGGTGGCGGGACCGTCTTGCAGCAACAGCACCTTGTTGCCGAGCAGCAGCGGGCTGTCGCTGACGGCTTCTTCCAGTGCAATCTGGCGTTCGAGGATGTCGCTGTCGCCGGACTGGTTCTTCAGTCGCGCCATGATCGATGCGTTGGCGCGTGCCGATACCGGCCCCAGCGCATTCTCAAAGTTCGCCCGTTGTCCGTCATGCCGCGCTATCAGCGCCTTGGTATCCGGCGTTGTGGCGCAACCTGACATGCCGACACACAACGCCACCAAGGCGATGCTGGCATGCGCCTTGAGGCTAACGGTATGTGCAAACATGGGTTTTCCTTGTTGGATGCGCTTTTACGGGGTGGCTGGTGGTTCGGCGTCGGCGCCGAATTCATCGTTGTAGTCTTTCGCGTAGTACTCCATGCCCTTCAAATGCATGCCGGGTGCTTCAGGAATAATGACCCTGTCGCCTTCCAGGCGTGCTACGTCCTTGACTGCAACGGCGTACTCCGTCGGTGAATTGAAATACTGGGTGGCATCAACGATGAGATAGAGGTGTTGGTCTTCCAGTCGCTTGCGCATGGCCAGCACACGGCCCACCGGTGTGATCTTGGCGCCATCCACCAGTACCAGCGTTTTGCCGACGAAGAGTTCTGGCTGATGCGCTGCCATCTCCATCAAGTCATCGGGCGCTTCCTGGGTGGCGTGCGTCGCGCGTGGTCGTGAGTCGAGCGTGGTTTCGTTGGACGGTTCCTCGGCGGTCAGCGGCGTTTGCGAGGCAGGTTGGCCGGTGAGAGCCTGCTGATCGGCTTCTTCGACCTCGCGTTCGATTTCAATCTCGCGCTGGACTTCCTGTTCTGCCTGCGTTTGCTCGGCTGCTTCCGCTGCTTGCACCACACGCGTGGGTTCGGCGCCTAGTACGGGGCCGGACAGCATGGCGAGGCAGGACAATTGCGCCAGGCGCAAGGAAAGGGAGGGCATGGCTCGGGTAAGAGCCGTGGTGGCAAAAGCGTAACCTGTCGTCATAGCGGGACTCCTGGTTGCCGATTCCGCTATAGACGTCGCCTACAGTGAATCTGGCAGCTGATGATGGGCCAAGCTGGCGTATACAGGCATACGGTAAATCCTGTATCACCGGCAGGAACTTTCATCGCACAGTCACGACTTGTTAACTTTTTTGACGCACTTTCGTAATAACACCCATGCAGCACAGTTTGAAACAGCAAAAAAAGACAGTCAGCACCCGCTTGTTAACTTTTTCGGCCCACTTTCGTAATAACAACCATGCACAGACAGTTTGAGACAGCGAAACGCCAGTTCCAGCACCAGCTGTACTCTTACGCCTATTACAGTTTGCGCGTTGCGGCTGATGCAGAAGACGTAGTGCAGGAAGCCTTTATCCGACTGTGGCAGCACTGGCAGGAGATCGACCAGTTACAGCTTGGCGCCTGGTTGATGCGGGTGACGCAGAACCTGATCGTGGATCACGTGCGCAAGCACAAGACCCGCCTCGCAACCACGGATGACGAGGCTGATTTTGAGATGATTGCCCTGGAAGAAAGCGACGCGCACGACTCGCCGCACCAGCGCACGTTGAAACGGATCGTCGAACACAGCATTGCAAAGCTGGGTGATCCGTATCGCACAACATTGATCCTGCGGGAAATCCAGGGAATGAGTTACGAGGAAATCGGCGAAGTGCTGGGCATCTCAGTGGATCACGTGAAAACCGATCTGTTCAGAGGCAAGCGCAAGCTGCGAGAGATCGTCAGTCAGCACCCGTTGTATCACCACGACATTTTGTCAGGTTGAAGCATTCATGAAACAGACATCAACAAATGGTCCCAACACCTGTGATGGTTTTCTCGACAAGCTGGACATGTGGCTTGCCAGTGAGCTGGATGCCAACGACAGCTTTGTCATGCAACAGCATCACGATGGTTGTGTGGCTTGTCAGCAGGAAACCCGGCTGGCGCGCGCCATTGACACTGTCACCTTGTCATTGCCGCAGAAAGTCTGCCCGCCGCTGCGCTCGCCTGTGGCGAAAGAAACCAGTGCCAGCTTTGTCACGCGCTTGTTGGCAATGTGGCGAGAGCCCTTGGTGCTGGTGCCCGCATTGACGCTGGTGTTGGCGGCGCTGCTGGTAGTGCAGTTCAACGTCGGCGATGCGCCAGCTGCGCAGCCGCAAACGTTGGTCGTCAACGGCCAGGAATACACGCAAGAAGAAGTTATCAAGGCGGCGGCAGATCTCGAACTTGCACTGCGCTACCTCAGCAAATACGGCACCTACCCGGCACGGGTGGTGAGCACGCAACTGGACGAAAGCCACCTGCCATTGCCGCCGCGTCAGGCGGATGGCACTGCACCGGCCATTTGAACCAACTAACGAATCAATCTGGCAAATCAACAGAGGACACAAGATGAAAAAACACCTGCGCCATATCGCGACCACCCTGCTGCTGGCCTTTGGCCTGCAGACGGTCCAGGCCGCCGACCTTCTTACCAACCTGCCTGGCTTTCTCGATGTAGACAAACTGGCCGTGATCAGCGGCAAACAGCC
>JAZKEH010000406.1:0-7073 GCA_040387155.1 Pseudomonadota bacterium
GTCGTGTCGCTCGACGACATCTTCCGCGTCGACTTTCGCGTGTTGAGTGACGCCGAGATACATCACTACCTGCGCCTGGAGCAACCCTATGACTGCGCCGGCAGCTTCAAGGCCGAAGGACTCGGCATTACGCTGTTCAAGGCGATGGAAGGACGCGACTTTCACAGTCTGATTGGCCTGCCGCTGATCAGCCTGTGCGAATTGCTGCGCCAGGCCGGCGTGGATCCGCTGCAACCCGGCTAACGTTTCAGTTGCTTGATGGCCTGGCTGAACGCATCATCGTACGGCGCTTCCACCGTTACCAATGTCCCTGATTCCGGATGCGGAAACTGCAACCTGGCGGCGTGCAGGAACATGCGCTTGTTGCCAGCGCGTTGCTGAATGGTTTGCTGGGAAGCGTCCGCATATTTATCGTCCCCCACCAAGGGGCAACCAACCCAGGCCGCATGCACACGAATCTGGTGAGTGCGCCCAGTCAGCGGGCGTGCCTCGATCAAGGTGGCTTGCTGCAGTGCCTGCACGATGGAGAATTCGGTACTCGCCTCCTTGCCGTCTTCATCAATCTCGACCCGGCGCTCGCCACCCCGCTCCGGCTGGCGTAGCAATGCGGCATCCACCCGTTTGATCTTGTTGGGCCACACGCCGGCAACAATGGCGTGGTAGGTCTTGCGAACCTGGTGTTCCCGGAAGGCGTCCATCAGCACGCGGCGGGCTTTGCCGGTTTTGGCCAGCAGCAGGCAACCAGAAGTGCCCTTGTCCAACCGGTGTACCAGCTCCAGCCCCGGCCATTGCGGGTACAGCTGACGCAGGGCTTCGATCAGCCCCAGCTTGACCCCCGTCCCGGCATGCACGGGCAGACCGGCCGGCTTGTTGAGCACCAGATAGCTGTCGTCTTCCTTCAATATGGCAGTGCGCAGCCGCTCAGCCAATTGGGCACTGACAGGCACCTGTTCGCCGGCCTCGGCCTGACGTATGGGCGGCACCCGCACCTTGTCGCCGGGTTCCAAGCGGCTGTCGGGCTTGGCCCGCTTGCCATTGACCCGGACTTCTCCCTTGCGGATTACCTTATAAATCAACGTCTTGGGCACACCCTTCAGCCGACCCAGCAGGAAATTGTCCAGTCGCTGCTCGGCCTGATGCTCGGCGACTTCCAGGATCGAAACCCCGGGCTTGGCGCCCTCACCCGGCTTTGCCGATTCCCCTGCCATTACCTCTGCCCCACCCTGCCAACCGCAAAATCGCGAGTATACGGGCACTGCTTCCGGCCCCCGAATTAAATCTGATATCAGCCTTAAGAAAAGCTGATAACAGTTTGAAGGACCTTGAATTGACTGTTATATTGGCCTCGCATTTTTGTAGCAGCCACACCGCTTTAACCCCTCCATCCGCACAAGCACAGCTTGTCACCTGCACCGCCGCAATGCGTCGGACTGGTTCGCCCACCAAGTCTTTTATCGAGAGCGTCCCAGAAGCTGGAACAGGCAAAGCCCAGGGTTACCGGTCCAACCATCGGACCCGCCCGGATCGCAGGATTAATGCAGGTTGGGCAGCGCAGAATAATGCACACAACAGACACACTTTTAATCCCGGGCAACACCCGGCAACCAGCAAGATATCCAGGCCGCCTGCTTATGATGCGCGGCCGGATGCAGATGCAGGTATGTAGCAGGCAAGCAGAGTACAGCCACACGGTGGACCCTGAATTTAGCGCTGACCCCAACAAGGCATCGAGCGCGCCAGGAAAGAACCAGGCTGTACCCGGTCGTGAGACCACGAACTATTGAGATTGAAGCAGTCGACAGCCACATCGAGAGCCCTATAGCTCGCAAGTACTCTTTCACGACTACTCGCAACTGTAGATACGCATACCGATAGGCCCGCTGCTGGACTTTTGATGAATTTGTTATCGACAGCGGTCAGCGCCGCCGCGATAACCGAAAAAGTAAAAGTGAATCAAAACCAATAGATTGGGATTGAATCCTGACATACGTTTTTGCTTCTGGTGAGCCGAGTGTTTCCCGTTAACAACGGAAAACACAACATGAAACGCATACTAGTCAACGCAACGCAGAAAGAAGAGCTGCGTGTCGCTCTCGTCGATGGTCAAAAACTCTATGACCTCGATATCGAAAACCGCAACCGCGTCCAGAAAAAAGCCAACATCTACAAAGGCCGCATCACGCGCGTTGAACCCAGCCTTGAAGCTGCCTTCGTCAACTACGGCGCCGACCGTCACGGCTTCCTGCCGCTGAAAGAAATCGCCCGCGAGTACTACCGCAAGAACGCGTCAGAGAATGGCCGCGGCAACATTCGCGACCTGATCGCCGAAGGCACTGAAGTCATCGTGCAGGTTGAGAAGGAAGAGCGTGGCAACAAGGGCGCTGCGCTGACGACGATGATCAGCCTTGCCGGTCGCTACCTGGTGCTGATGCCGAACAATCCGCGTGGTGGTATCTCCCGCCGCATCGAAGGCGATGACCGCTCCGAACTGCGTGATGCGATGGACTCGCTGACGATCCCTGATGGCATGGGCATCATCATCCGCACCGCCGGCGTAGGCCGCGCGGCCGAAGAACTGCAGTGGGACCTGAACTACCTGATGACGGTTTGGACTGCGATCACCTCTGCCTCGAAAGAACGCGAATCCCCTTGCTTGCTGTTCCAGGAAAGCAACGTGGTACTGCGCGCCGTGCGTGACTACCTGCGCCAGGACATCGGTGAAGTCGTTATCGACACCCAGAGCGCCTATGACGATGCGATGACCTTCGTGCGTCAGGTCATGCCCCAGTTCGAAAGCCGCCTGCGCCTGTACAACGGCTCGGTGCCGCTGTTCACCAATTTCCAGATCGAAAACCAGATTGAAAGCGCCTTCCAGCGCGAAGTGAAGCTGCCCTCTGGCGGTTCCATCGTTATCGACCCGACCGAAGCGCTGGTGTCCATCGACATCAACTCCTCGCGCGCCACCAAGGGCTCAGACATCGAAGAAACTGCACTGCAGACCAACCTTGAAGCCGCCGATGAAATTGCCCGCCAGCTCCGCTTGCGCGACATGGGCGGCCTTATCGTTATCGACTTCATCGACATGATGTCGCAGAAAAACCAGCGCGCTGTCGAAGACCGCGTCAAAGATGCGCTGGAAATGGATCGCGCCCGCGTTCAGGTAGGCAAGATCTCCCGTTTCGGCTTGCTTGAAATGTCCCGTCAGCGCCTGCGTCCGTCCCTGGGTGAAACCAGCGCCACCGTGTGCCCGCGCTGCAGCGGCATGGGCACCATCCGCGACATCGAATCCTTGTCCCTGTCCATCCTGCGACTGGTGCTTGAAGAAACCAACAAGAGCAATTCGCGCGAGATCCGCGCCATTGTGCCAATCAGCATTGCGTCCTACCTGCTGAACGAAAAACGCGCGGAAGTCGTGCAGATCGAAACCCAGAGCCGCAAGCGCATCCTCATCGTGCCGAATTCGCACCTGGAAACGCCGCACTTTGAAATCCAGAACATGACCACTGAGACAACCGGCCACAGCTTCGACATTGAAAGCGAACATGAGGAAGTGTTGCATGATGTGTTGCCGCGCACACCGATCGTCGCTGACGTACCGGCTGTGCAGACTGCCCGTCTGGTGGCTCCACCACCGCCAGTAGTCGCACAACCTGCCGCAGCGCCGGCCCCTGCCGCCGCAGCCCCACGCAAAGTCGGTTTCTTTGCCCAGATCATGTCCAGCTTGTTTGGCACTTCCTCGGCCAATGAAGAGGAAGCACCGAAGCCAGCCGCAGCCCCTGCCCAGCAGCAGAGCCGTGGTGGTGATCGCAATCGCAACGACCGCAATAACCGCAACAAACGCCATGAGCGTGGTGAACGCGGAGAACGTAGTGGCGAGCGCAGCGGTGAACGGAGCGAGCGCGGCGGAGAACGTGGCGAGCGCGGTGAACGCAACGAACAACGCCCACCAAAACCACAACAGCCACAGGCAGCCGCTCAGGCAACCGAAGGCGATGAAGAGGAAGGTGGCGGCGCCAACAACAATGGCCGTCGCGAGGGTGGTGGTCGCAACCGCCGCCGTGGCGGTCGCAACCGCAACCGTGGTGATCGTCCGAACGCGCCGCAACAGGCAGGCGACGAAAACGTTGCGCAAGACAATGACCCGGATCAACGCAACGAGCGTGGCGAACGTCCAGAACGTCAGCCGCGTCCTGAACGCGAGCGTCAGCCCGATGCAGCATTGCAACCCAGCGACACCGCGCAACCGCAGGACGGCGAACCCCGTACGGGCAGCCGCCCCGCCGACAAGCGTGGCCGTCAGCCACGTCAGCGTCAGCGCGGCAATCGTGAAGAGTTGGCAGCTGCAGGCTTGATACCAGCGATTGCTGCCGGCACTGAGCAACCTGTTGCCCAGATGATTGTGCAGTCGACAGATGGGTCATTTGATCAGGCGCCTGCCGAATCCAGCGTACAGCCAGCGCAGTTTGCTGAACTGTCGTCCACGATCCCGCTGGACTTGCCAGTCAACGAACTGGCATTCCAGGCACATGACGCCGCTGACGAAGCCACCGTTACCAGTACGGAAGCAGAAACTGCACAGCCTGCTGCAAGTGAAAGCGTGACCGCAGCGGCCGAGCAACCAGAATCACCAGCGGCTCCCGCTTCTGCTGCAAGCGACAGCACGACTGCAGCGGAATTCATCATTCCGGCTTCGGTCCTGGTCGGCATGGACGATTCGTTTATCGCACCTGCACGTCCGTCACCACTGGCAGCGTCAGTCGCCGAGGCAGTGCATGCCGCGGCAATGGAATCTGCCTGGGAAGCTGCCGCCAGTTCTGTAGCGGCTGCACCTGCAGCAACAACGCCGACCGCGACCCCCGCTGCTGAAGCTGCACCTGCCGCTGAAGTACCGGCGACAGTGATCGAGACAGCAGCACCGGCAGTACGTGAACGTCGTCGCGCGCCGAACGATCCGCGTAACCGTCAATAACGGCTGGTATTTCCCAAGGAAATACAGGCAATAAAAAAGCCGGAGACTGGCGACAGTCCCCGGCTTTTTTTATTCCGGATGAAAACTACTGGCGATAAACCAGCGTGAAATCCACCACCACATTCGGCGTGATCGACGCCAGATTGGCAACAGTACGCAATTCTTCAACACCTTCCACCAGACCGAAGCTGCTGGCAGCCACTACCAGCGGACGCGCCAGTTGAACCTGCAACGTGCCCGCATCCAGCTTGCTCACCTGCATGTCGGCCATCAACTCGGCAGTTACGCCATGCAGACTGACAGTGACTGGATAGGAACCGGTGATACTCATGCCCGCTTTCAAGGCAGACAGCGCAGCCGCATCCACCGTCACACCCACCTCTGCTTTCGGAAATTGCGCCACCTTGAACACGATATCGCGCATGCGCTGGTTGCGTATCTCGATGGCCGTGTCGACGGTGGCGAGATCAATGGTCAGTGTGGCCGCACCGCTGTCAGCAATGGCGCCGCTGAGACCAGTAAACGTGTTTACTTCAGTCACTGCGGCAGCCTTGTTCGTCACGTAGAAAAATGACGACGCGCCACCATCAAGCTTCCATTCGGCTTGCGCCGCCGTGCTTGCCAGCAGCAACGTTACGGCCATCGTCTTCAGAAACAATTTATGCATGATCCTTATCCCCTCGTTATGAAATATTTCTGTGAACTACATTCTTGAACTTTCAAAACATCTATTGCAACGCCAGCTGCCGCTGCAACAGCAACTTGAACGCCCTGTCGTTGCAGGCCGTGAGCGTGACCTTGCTGCAGTTGTTGAACGCCGCCAACAACGTCAGCCGTCGCGCCAATAGCCCTGCAAACAATTCATCAGCCTTGGCGCCGGCTTCCAATACCAGGTTGCGAATTTCCAGCACCCCTGTCTTGCGTTCCGCTTTCGGATCCAGCCTGCCCACCAGGTCAGTGCCATACAGAATGGGCAGGCAGTAGTAGCCGTACTTGCGCTTTGCCTCCGGCACATAACATTCAATCTGGTAATCAAAACCGAACATTTCCTGCACGCGCTTGCGCTGTATGACCAGATTGTCGAACGGGCACAGCAAGTGTACTTGTTTGGCCGATTTCTTTTTGGTCACTTGTTCCAGCATCGCTGGCGTGCTGAACAATTTGTTGGAGGCTCCAGGGTAAGTCAGCACGACCAGTTCACCAGCTTCCGTCATTTCCGCCAACGTGAGAGCCAGCACTTTCTTCAGTCCCTTGCGCAGATAGCCTATTTCAGGCTCACACACCGCACCGTGCGCGCGTATCGCGCGCAGAATCAGAAAACGCCTGAACTCTTCCGGGGTGGGCATCGACGTATCGAGTCCAGTTGGCAACACCCGCTCGGGCAGATCGTAGACTTTCTGGAATCCGCTGCGGTGGCTTGCCACGAGCTCTCCCTGAAAGAACAGTTGCTCCAGTGCCTTCTTGCTGGGCTTCCACTGCCACCAGCCTCCCGGTTTGCGTGACTTGTCCTGTTCAAAGTCTCTGGCCTGCAAAGGACCTTCTTCGCGAATGCGCTCAAGAATCAGCTGCATCAGTTTCGGCTGCGGCTTGTGCCAGCCCTCTTCGCCGGCTGCAAAGGCACGCATGCGCGGCAGACAGTAACGATAGTCCTGCATCGGCAGATAGGCGGCGGCATGCGACCAGTACTCGAGTATTTTGCGCCCCTTCTGCAATTCATCCAGATGGACGTCCTGGTAGTCGGGTACGCGCGTCCAGCACGTGTGGTGATGCGCGCGCTTGATGACGGCAATGGTATCGATCTGGAGGTAGCCCAGTTGCTCGATACAGCGCAACACGGCAGCCTGACCCTTGCCGAACGGCTGCGCCTTGTCGAGTCCCTGCGCAGTCAGCGCAAGCTTTCTCACGTCAGTGGTGGAAAGGTTGATCATGGTCTTCCGTGAGTGGAGAACTGCGGTTCGCTATTACAGCGCTGCTTCCAACTCCGGCAATACCGTGAACAAGTCCGCCACCAGACCGTAGTCGGCTACCTGGAAGATTGGTGCTTCGGCATCCTTGTTGATGGCGACGATGACCTTGCTGTCCTTCATGCCGGCCAGATGCTGGA
>JAZKEH010000407.1:0-3351 GCA_040387155.1 Pseudomonadota bacterium
CGACATGACGGTCGAAGACTTCGCCGTAGTTACCGACCTGCTTGATGATGTTGTATTCGTCGACTTTGCACGTGGCCTGCAGGCCGCTGGTGTAGAACTCTTGTCCACTGGCGGCACCTGGAAGTTGTTAAAGGATGCCGGCCTCAACGTTACAGAAATTGGTGACTACACCGGTTTTCCGGAAATCATGGGGGGGCGCGTCAAAACGCTGCATCCTCGCGTGCATGGCGGCATCCTTGGCCGTCGCAGCATCGACGGCGACGTTATGCAGCAGCACGACATCCCACCGATTGATCTCGTCGTCGTGAATCTGTATCCATTCGCCGAGACCGTGGCCAAGCCTGACTGCACGCTGGGCGATGCCATTGAGAACATCGACATCGGTGGGCCTACGATGTTGCGCGCCGCTGCCAAGAATCATTCCTGGGTCACGGTTGTAGTGAACCCTGCCGATTACCCGACGGTGTTGCAGGAACTGCAGCAACAACAAAGTATCAGCGCAGCCACGCGCTACCGGCTGGCCGTCCGCACATTTGAACACACGGCAGCGTACGACGGCGCCATTGCCAACTACCTGGGCGCCCGCGACGAGAAAGGCAGCGCTACGCTGTTCCCGCGCACCTGGAACAGCCAGTTCATTCACAAGCAAGGCATGCGCTACGGCGAAAACCCGCATCAGCAGGCCGCGTTTTACGTCGACAGCAAGCAGCACGAAGCCAGTGTCTCCTCCGCTCTGCAACTGCAAGGCAAGGAACTGTCATTCAACAACATCGCTGACACCGATGCGGCGCTTGAGTGCGTGAAGGCTTTTGCCGAGCCTGCCTGCGTCATCGTGAAGCATGCCAATCCTTGCGGCGTTGCGGTGGCGGCCACTTTGCTGGATGCCTATGACAAGGCTTATCGCACCGATCCCACTTCCGCGTTCGGCGGCATCATTGCCTTCAATCGCGAGCTTGATGGCGCTACTGCCACCGCCATCGTTGAACGTCAGTTTGCCGAAGTCATCATCGCGCCTTCCGTTAGCACCGAGGCAAAGGCTGTGATTGCACGCAAGGACAACCTGCGTTTGCTGAGTTGTGGCGTGCTACCAACGCAGTCGCATGCTGATTGGGATTACAAGAAAGTAGTCGGAGGCCTGTTGGTCCAGAACCGCGACCTTGGTGTTATTACTGCTGCCGATCTGAAAGTGGTCAGCAAGCGTCAGCCGACGGAGAGCGAGCTGCGCGATCTGCTGTTTGCTTGGAAGGTCGTCAAGTTCGTCAAGTCCAATGCGATTGTCTATTGCCTGAATGGGCAAACCATCGGCATTGGCGCCGGCCAGATGAGCCGCGTCTACAGCGCAAAAATTGCCAATATCAAGGCAGCGGATGAGGGCTTGCAGGTACAGGGCTCGGTCATGGCATCGGATGCCTTCTTTCCGTTCCGCGACGGCATAGAAGCCGCCGCCGAAGCTGGAGTCACAGCCGTGATTCATCCGGGCGGATCAATGCGCGATGCCGAAATCATTGCTGCAGCAGATGCTGCCAATCTGGCGATGGTGTTCACCGGCATGCGGCATTTCCGTCACTGACATTTCCGCTACAGTCCCAATCCTTGTTTCAACCCGTTCTCGCGCAGGAAGACAGCATGAAAGTAATGATCATCGGCAGCGGCGGACGCGAACATGCACTCGCCTGGAAAGTGGCGCAATCGGCACGCGTCGAACAGGTCATTGTCGTGCCAGGCAATGCGGGAACAGCCACGGAAGCCAAGGTACGAAATGTCGCGCTCGATATTGCCGACTTTGACTTGCTCAGCAAATTTGCCAGCGATAACGGTGTGGGCCTTACGATTATCGGCCCGGAAGTTCCTCTCGTTGCCGGCGTGGTCAATCACTTTGAGAGCAAGGGCCTGCCCTGCTTCGGTCCGCGTCAGGGTGCTGCGCAACTCGAAGGCTCCAAGGCTTTCACCAAGGATTTTCTGGCGCGCCACAATATTCCGACTGCAGCCTATGAAAAATTCACCGCGATCGAACCGGCACTGGCTTATTTGCGCCAACAGAAACTCCCCATCGTCATCAAGGCCGATGGCCTTGCTGCCGGCAAGGGCGTCATCATTGCCCAGACATTGGACGAAGCCGAGGCCACCGTACGCGACATGCTGGCCGGTAACAGTTTCGGCAGCGCTGGCCATCGTGTAGTCATCGAAGAATTCATGGTGGGCGAAGAAGCCAGTTTCATCGTCATGGTGGATGGCAAGACAGCGTTGCCGTTTGCCACCTCGCAGGATCACAAGGCGCGTGATGATGGTGACCGCGGCCCCAACACCGGCGGCATGGGGGCTTACTCACCGGCGCCCGTCGTAACGCAAGCTGTACATGATCGCGTAATGCGCGAAGTCATCATGCCGACCGTGCAGGGCATGGCTGCCGAAGGCAACACCTACGTCGGCTTCCTCTATGCGGGCTTGATGATCGACGACAGCGGCGCACCTCGCGTTGTTGAATTCAATTGCCGCTTCGGCGATCCGGAAGCACAACCCGTGATGATGCGTCTGCAAACTGATCTCGTGGAACTGTGCGAAGCCGCGCTTGCAGGTAAACTGCATGAACACCGCATCGACTTTGATTCACGCGCGTGCATTGGCATTGTCCTGGCTGCCGGTGGCTATCCAGACAACTATGCCAAGGGCAAGGTTATCAGCGGCCACGACAAACCAGCGCCAGCCAACAGCAAACTCTTTCACGCAGGCACCCGCCTTGATGACCAAGGTAACGTACTTACCAATGGCGGCCGCGTCATGTGCGCAACGGCACTCGGCACTACCGTGTCGCAGGCACAGCAGACCGCTTACAACCTCGCTGCCAACATTCAGTGGGATAATATCTATTACCGCCGCGACATCGGCTGGCGCGCAATAGCCCGCGAACAATAGCCTTCAGCCAAGGCAGGAGTGACGACATGCAAAGTCTGATCGACAAACTGATCCTGCAAGCCGACCAGGCGCTGCGCACGCTGGTGCCCGGCTCCGTTACTGCAATTGAACCGAGCCCGGCTGAACAGGTTGCCGATGCACCACTTGCAGCCGAGGCACAACGCCATGCCGCCGGCCTGATGCGTATCAACCACTGTGGTGAAGTGTGTGCCCAAGCGCTCTACCAGGGTCAGGCACTGACAGCCAAACTGCCTGCCGTTCGCAGCAGCATGGAAGCGGCTGCCATAGAAGAAGGCGACCATCTGGCCTGGTGTGAAGGCCGCCTGCGTGAGCTCGACAGCCACACCAGCGTACTGAACCCGCTGTTTTACGGCTTGTCCTACGGTATCGGCGCGGTAGCCGGTATGGTGGGCGACAAGTGGAGTCTGGGGTTTGTGG
>JAZKEH010000407.1:3361-8905 GCA_040387155.1 Pseudomonadota bacterium
CAGGAACATCTGACCAAACTGCCAGCCGACGATCTGCGCAGCCGCAGCATCCTGGAACAGATGCTGGTGGATGAAGGCCGCCATGCGGTGAATGCGCAAGCGGCCGGGGCTGCTGAATTACCCACCCCCATCAAAGGCGCCATGACCTTGATGGCGCAGATAATGAAGGCGGCTACCTACAGGATCTGAGTGCTGATCAGCGCTCCACGATCTCGAAATCATGCGTCATTTTGACGCCACCCTTCTGCAGCATGATCGATGCCGAACAGTATTTCTCGGCAGACAACTCCACCGCCCGCTTCACTTTCGCCACATCCAGCTCCTTGCCGCTGACGATGAAGTGCAGATGGATGGTTTCAAATACGGCCGGTACTGCGTCAACGCGGGTCGCCTCCACCTTCGCTTCGCAATGGGTGATCTGCTGACGGCCACGGCGCAGGATGTTGACCACGTCCACTGAGGAGCAGGCCCCTACCCCCAACAACAACATCTCCATCGGGCGAAACCCCATGTTGCGGCCGCCAATATCTTCCGGCCCGTCCATGACCACGGCGTGCCCGGTGCCGGACTCCCCGATGAACATGGCGCCATCCACCCATTTGACTGTTGCTTTCATCTTGCACCCCGTTTGTTTTGAAGAGATACCATCCGGTATCGTCCTGCTGTCATTTACAGAAATTATCCCACAGCAATCAGCACTTGCGCGTATTTGCTGAAGCCCGCCAAAATAGAACCGCCCGACAAAGTGTGATATACATCGCCCACAGCAGCTCCCACAATAACCACGCGAAACAGCGACAACAGGAAAGTTAGGTGAACCATGGTGTTGATGGCCATAACCCCCCATATCAGCGATCTTGAGAACTTCCTCAGTCACTCACATCGACGCCGTTATCCGAACAAGACCACCATCATTCATGAGGGCGACAAGTGCGAAACCCTCTACTACATCATCAATGGATCGGTCTCGGTAATCCTTGAAGACGAAGATGGCAAGGAAGCAGTCATCACCTATCTGAATCCCGGTGACTTCTTTGGCGAAATGGGTCTGTTCGAGAACCATGAATCCCGCAGTGCTTGCGTCCGCACGAAGACTGAATGCGATATCGCCGAAATTTCCTATGCCAGCTTCAACGCCTATTCACGCAGCCATCCTGAGATCCTGTACACAATTGGCCAGCAGATGGCGCACCGGCTGCGCAGCACAACAAAGCGCGTAGCGGACCTCAGCTTTCTCGACGTTACCGGCCGCATCGCCAGCATCCTGCTTGAACTGTCGAAACAGCCCGATGCAATGACCCATCCGGACGGCATGCAGATCAAGATCACGCGCCAGGAACTCGGACGTATCGTCAATTGTTCAAGGGAAATGGCAGGCCGCGTGTTGAAGGACCTGGAAGATCAGGGTTTGATTGAAGTACACGGCAAGACGATTGTCGTATACGGAGCGCGCTGAAGTCTTGTCAGAGCGCGCCAGAAGGAATGGCCCGACAGCGCGCCGCTAGAAAAACAGTACCAAGCCCCATACCAACGACAAAGTCATCAGACTCAGAAATACCGCAGCGGAGCCCAAATCCTTCGCGATGCCAGACAGTTCATGTCTTTCAGGGCCTATGCGGTCCACTGCTGCCTCCACCGCTGAATTCAGCACTTCAACAATCATTACCAGGAAACAGGTAGCGACCAGCAACGCTTTCTCTGTGCCGCCCTGGCCAAGATAAAGGCCCAGTGGAATCAGTACGACAGACAGCGCGACTTCCTGGCGAAATGCCGCCTCCATTCGCCAGCAGGCCTTCAGCCCCTGCCACGAATAGCCCGCCGCCGAAATGATACGCTTGATACCAGTCTCGCCTGGTTTAGCCATTGAAGAACAACTCCTGCAATTTGACGCCGGGATCGGCAGCCCGCATGAATGATTCGCCTACCAGAAAGCCATAGACGCCGTGGGCCATCATTTCCTCGACGTCTTCGCGCAACAGAATGCCGCTCTCGGTAATGACGGAGGTCCCTTCCGGAATCTTGTCCATCAGGTCGTAGGTCACCTTCAGGCTGGTCTTGAATGTATGCAGATCACGGTTGTTGATGCCGATAAGCGCTGGCTTCAACTTCAATGCCTGTTCCAGCTCTGCCGGGCTATGCACTTCGACAAGATAGTCGAGACCACAAGCCGTCGCGGCAGCCGCCAGTTCATGTAGTTGAGTTTCCGACAGCGCTGCAACGATAAGCAATATGCAATCGGCTCCCAGCACGCGTGATTCCACGATCTGGTATGGATCGATCATGAAATCCTTGCGGATTACCGGCAGATTGCAGGCGTCGCGTGCAGCCTGCATGTAGGTGTCGTGACCCTGGAAGAAATCGATGTCGGTCAGCACGGACAGACAGGTGGCACCATGCTCGGCATAACTGACCGCGATGGCAGCCGGGTCGAAATTCTGGCGGATCAATCCCTTGCTCGGCGACGCCTTCTTGATCTCGGCGATGACAGCTGGCCGCTTGTGGGCGATCTGCTTTTGCAACGCCGCGACAAAACCACGGCACGGGGGCAAGCCATCAAGCTGTGCCAGCAAGGATACAACGGAGGTTGTCGCCATGCGCTCACTGACTTCTTCGCGCTTGCGATCAAGGATTTTTTTCAGAATGGTGGACTGTTCCAACTGTACTGTTCCTGTCTGCTACTACTGCCGGCCCGTTTCAGTAACGGTCCAGAAAATTCCGCAACAACTGATGCCCATGCTCGGTGAGGATGGACTCAGGATGAAACTGGACTCCCTCAATCGGCAGCGTCTTGTGCCGCACACCCATGATTTCTTCGATGCTGCCATCCGGATTCCGGGTCCAGGCAGTCACTTCCAGGCAATCCGGCAAGCTGTGCTGCGCAATAACCAGCGAATGATAACGGGTAGCATTGAAGGGATTGTTAAGACCGCTGAACACCCCCTGATTGGAGTGGTGAATTGCGGAAATTTTTCCGTGCATGACACGTTTGGCACGGATGACGTCACCGCCAAAAGCCTCGCCGATGGCCTGGTGGCCGAGGCAAACGCCGAGCAGCGGAATCTTGCCGGCAAAGTGTTTGATCACAGGCACGGAAATGCCAGCCTCTTTCGGTGTGCAGGGGCCGGGCGAAACAACGATGTGGGATGGTTTCAGCTTTTCAATGTCGGCAATCGTGAGTTCGTCATTGCGAAACACACGCATGTCGGCACCCAACTCGCCAAAATACTGTACGAGGTTGTAGGTGAAGGAATCGTAGTTGTCGATCATCAACAGCATTACTTGAGCCCCGACTCCGCCAGCTTGACGGCGTGAAACATTGCCCGCGCCTTGTTCAGCGTTTCTTCCCATTCCGAACGTGGGATTGAATCCGCGACGACACCCGCGCCGGCCTGAATATACAAGGTGTTGTCCTTGATCACCGCCGTGCGAATGGCAATCGCCATGTCCATGTTGCCGTTCCACGCCAGATAGCCCATCGCGCCGCCGTAAATGCCGCGACGCACGGGTTCGTATTCATCGATGATTTCCATCGCGCGTACTTTCGGTGCTCCACTCAGCGTGCCGACGGGCAGCGTGGCTTTCAATACATCGAGTGCGCTGCAGCCATCGGCCAGCGTGCTTTCGACAGTGGAGGCGATGTGCATGACGTGCGAATAACGTTCAACAAACATCTGCTTCGGTACCGTCACGCTGCCGATTTTCGACACGCGGCCAGCATCGTTGCGACTGAGGTCAATCAACATCAGATGCTCGGCAATCTCCTTGGCGTCGGCCAACAGTTCCTGCTCCAGCGCCAGGTCTTCTTCCTGCGTTTTGCCGCGACGACGTGTGCCGGCGAGCGGACGCACGGTGATATGGCCATCTTCGACACGCGCCAGAATTTCCGGTGAGGCACTGACAATGTGGAAATCGCCAAAATCCATGAACACCATGTACGGCGACGGATTCAGCTGACGCAGCGCGCGATACACATTCAGCGGCGCGCCGCTGTACGGCAGGCTCATGCGCTGTGCCAACACCACCTGCATCACATCGCCGGCGGCAATGTACTCCTTGATCTTGTCGACGGCGTCTTCGTAGGCCACCTGGCCAAAACTGGAGACGAAGTCACTTTCACTGACGGTGCGCGCACTGTTCATGGCGGGCACTTTCGGCATCTGACTCAACTGGGCTGTCAGTTCATCAAGGCGCTTCTCTGCCTGTTGCCAGGCGTCAGCCTGCGACGGGTCCGCGTAAACAACCAGCGCCAGACTGTTGCGCAGGTTGTCAAAAACAGCGACAGCTTCCGACACCATCAGCACGATGTCCGGCGTGTTCACATTGTCGGCTGGCGCGCTGCCGGCAATCTTGCGCTCGACATAGCGCACCGTGTCATAACTGAAGTAACCGACCAGACCGCCGTTGAAGCGTGGCAGCTCTGACAATTCAGGAATGCGATAACGCTTCTGGAATTCGGCGATGAAGGCAAATGGATCATCGGTGCTGCAACTTTCGACGGTGTTGCCGTCTGTCTGCACTACGATGTTGGCGCCGTTGGTCTTTTCATCGCGCGTAGCAATCAGAACAGTGTTGGCGGGCATGCCGATAAACGAGTAGCGGCCCCACTTCTCGCCGCCCTGCATGGATTCAAGGAAGTAGCTGTAACGGCCTTGCGCCAGCTTCAGGTAGATACCGAGCGGCGTCTCCAGATCGGCCAATACCTGGCGCACAACCGGTATGCGGTTGTAGCCGGCTGCCGCCAACTCGGAAAACTGCGTTGCATTCATACGCCAGCCAGTTCCTTGCGCATCGCGGCAACAGTCGCCGCGTAATCCTTGCTACCAAAAATGGCGGAGCCGGCGACAAACATGTCGGCGCCAGCGCGGGCAATCTCGGCAATGTTGGCCACGCCAACGCCGCCATCCACTTCGAGCAGGATGTCGCGGCCCGAGGCCTTGATCAGCTCCCGTACTTTCGTGAGTTTCGGCAGCGTCGAGCGAATGAACTGCTGACCACCAAAACCGGGGTTTACCGACATCAACAACACGAGATCCAGCCTGTCCATGACATGCTCAAGGTAAGTCACTGGCGTTGCAGGATTCAGTACCAGGCCGGCCTTGCAGCCGAGATCGCGAATCAGCTGCAACGAACGATCGATGTGGTTGGAGGCTTCCGGGTGGAACGTAATGTAAGTGGCTCCCGCCTTGGCAAAGTCCTGGATCAGGTTGTCTACGGGGCTGACCATCAGATGCACATCAATCGGTGCCGTGATGCCATAGGTGCGCAGGGCCTTGCAGACCATGGGGCCGATCGTGAGGTTGGGGACATAGTGGTTGTCCATCACATCGAAGTGGACCACGTCGGCGCCGGCCGCCAGCACAGCGTCCACTTCCTGCCCGAGCCGGGCAAAGTCAGCCGACAGGATCGAGGGGGCAATCAGGTAGTCGCGGGTGGCCATTTCGGCGGGTTTCCGAGGGGGCGAAAAGTGGGCGGCATTGTACCCGGAAAGGGGGGGCGAAAAGCAGGTGGATTGTTCCTCTTCCTTTGGGTTTCGAGGGTGTTATC